>JAAWEX010000141.1 GCA_022794495.1 Lawsonibacter sp.
GTTCTTCAATATCAGCGGCACCAGCGACTCCGTGGTGGATACCCTGGGAATGAGCCTGCTGTACATCGAGGACATGCAGTACCACTTCCACGATATGGACCCCAACTGGGTGGTGGGCCACGCCTACACCATCGCCTCCTATGTCCTGGCCACACGCCGGTCTGTCAAGGATGGAGACACCGTAGACGGTATAGCGGACAACGGGAATCTGGATCAGAGCATCCAGTGGAAATGCCACTATGAGGACGCCCTGGTCCAGCCCAGCCGGCCGGTGCTGGACGTCCATATGGGACAGTACGCCGCCGGCGGGCGGTGATTTGAAATCCCACATTCACGGCTTTGCTCCCTCAGCCCCCTTTCACAAGGGGGCTTTTTTCCTCCAGCGGCAGGACAAATACCGGGCATCCCTCCGCCGCCGGGGCGGCGGCGCACTGGGGCAGTGAGACCTCCACCCCCTCCTCGATGAGGCACCAGTCCCGGAGGGGCCGGGCTTTTTTCGCCTTTTGCCGCCAATCCCCGTCCAGAAAACAGTCCCCCGCCTGGCGGCGCTCCTCTCCCTGCTGGAGCAGCCTCCGCCACAGCCTGTTTTTCCAACCCCGCTTTTGCTCAAAAAGGGCGCGCAGGGGCTTGGGCGCCCCCTCCCGGAGGTTCCAAACGTCCCCCCATCGCACACGGGCCGGGCGGCCGTCTCCCCGGACCTCGGAGCCGAAAAAACGCAGGCTGAGAACACCATCCCTGAGAAGCACGGTCTCCCCCCGCAGCTCCCCCGACCAGGGGGCGAAGGGCTTCGCCTCCTCCCGCCGGGCGGCCAGCTCCAGACAGGCCAGCCAGTAGACCTCCCGCTCCCACCGCCGCCTCCAGCGCCTGGCCATACGGGCGTAATACCCACTGATCCATTTTCCTCCCAGGCCGGCCTGTTCCACCTGGGGCCAGCACAGCGCATACTCCAGCACCGGCTCCCCCTCCAGGGTCAGGCTGCGGCGCTCCTCGCGCCAAACCACCTGGACCTCCCCCTGTTCCTTCATCGGGTCCGCCTCCTCTCCTCGTTTTTCTATCCTATGCCCGGTGGGAGAATCTGTGCTTTTTCCTTTACTTTTTTACGCTGACGTGCTAAAATATCAAAAACAATAAAGAAGTAGGTGGGCCACTATGTCAAAATTTTTGGACAAGCAGAACAGCGACGCCCTCTACCGGGCAATCGTCAGCATTCAGAACGTGGATGAGTGCCGCGCCTTTTTAGAGGACCTGTGCACCGTCTCTGAGCTGAAGGCCCTGGCCCAGCGCATGGATGTGGCCATGCTGCTGGACGAGGGACTGATCTACAGCGAAATCCTGGAGAAGACCGGGGCCTCCAGCACCACCATCAGCCGGGTCAACCGCTGTCTCCACTACGGCGCGGGGGGCTACCAGACCATGGTGGCCCGCCTGCGGGAGCAGGACGCATGAGCAGCTACGACTTTTTAGCCGGGTGCTACGACCAGCTGACCAGCGACGTGGGCTATTCCGCCTGGGCCAACTACCTTGAAAAGCACTTTTCCAAAAGCGCCCTGCCCATCCGAACGGTGCTGGACCTGGCCTGCGGCACCGGCTCCCTCACCAGAGAGCTGGCCCTCCGGGGCTATGAGATGATCGGCGTGGACCGCTCCCCGGAGATGCTGGCCCAGGCGGCAGAGAAAAACCGGGGCGTCTCCCCCATGCAGCCCATGTTTCTGTGCCAGAGCATGGAGAAGCTGGACTTATACGGCACCATCGACGCCTGCGTGTGCTGCCTGGACAGTGTCAACTACGTGACCGACCCCAAAAAGCTGGCCAGGGCCTTCGGGCGGGTCCACCTGTTTCTCATGCCGGGGGGACTGTTTCTCTTTGACGTCAACACCCCGGAGAAGCTGGAGGGGCTGGACGGACAGGTCTTTCTGGACGAGACTGAGGAGACCTACTGTGTGTGGCGCTCGGAGTTCTCAAAGCGCAGCCGCATCTGCTCCTACTATATGGACATCTTCCGTCTGGACCGGACCTCCGGCCAGTGGAACCGGGGGGAGGAGCTCCACAGAGAGCGGGCCTACTCCCTGGAGGAGCTTACCGCCATGCTGGCGGAGGCGGGCTTTTGCGATATCAGTCTCTTTGGCGACAAAAAAATGCGCCCGCCCAGACCGGGCGAGCAGCGGGTCTTTTTTTCCGCGAGAAAGGACGGTTGAGGCATGACCGACGAAATTGTAAGGGCAATCACAGGCGACGGGCTGGTCAAGGCGGCGGCCGTCACCGGCCGGGACATTGTGGAGCGGGCCCGGAATATTCACAAGCTCCTCCCCATGGCCACCGCCGCCCTGGGCCGGACCCTTATGGGGGCCTCCATGATGGGGGACATGCTCAAGGAGGAAAAAGGGGCCCTCACCCTGCAAATCAAGGGGGGCGGGCCGCTGGGCACAATCCTGGCCGTCTCCGACCACAGGGGCAACGTGCGGGGCTACGTTCAGAACCCCCAGGTGGAGCTGATGGAGCAGCGGCCCGGCAAGCTGGACGTGGGGGCCGCAGTGGGCCTGGATGGCACCCTCACCGTCATCAAGGACATCGGCCTAAAGGAGCCCTATGTGGGGTCCATCGGCCTGTTCTCCGGAGAGATCGCTGACGACCTGGCCATGTACTTTGTGGAGAGCGAGCAGATCCCAACCGCCTGTGCCCTGGGAGTGCTGGTGGGACTGGATCAGAGCGTCACCGCCGCCGGGGGCTATCTCATCCAGCTGCTGCCCGGAGCCAGCGAGGATATGATTGAAAAGATTGAGGCGGGGGTCCGGGCCATCGGCCCGGTGAGCGCCGCCCTGGCCGGTGGCCTGGATGGCGAGGGCCTGCTGCGGGCCGTGCTGAAGGACTTCGACCTGGAGGTTTTGGAAAAGCACCCGGTGGAGTACCGCTGCTGCTGCTCCCGGGACCGGGTGAGCCGGGCTCTCATCAGCATGGGCCGGAAGGAGCTGTCCGCGCTCATCCAGGAGCAGGGCCGGGCGGAGCTCACCTGCCAGTTCTGCGACCAGGTGTATCAGTTCTCCAGGGAGGAATTGGAGCAGCTTCTGGAGAAAATGTAGCGCGGACAAGTCCGCCAAAATACAGAGCGCCCGGACGGAAAGCCGTCCGGGCGCTGCGTTGTCTTACAGATTCATGGAGCCGCCGTTGGTCACGGCCTCCAGCACAGTATAGAGGCTCATGTCGAAGGTCTTGGTCATCGCCAGGGCCTCCTCCATGTCCAGGTCGGTGAGCCGGCCGCCCTGCACCGCGATGATTCGGTTTCCCTTCCCCGCCAGCAGGGTCTGCACCGCCATATAACCCATGCGGCTGGCGGTTTCACGGTCGCGGGCGCTGGGGGAGCCGCCGCGCTGGATGTGGCCGGGGACGGTGACCCGGGGATCGAGGCCGATCTCATTCTGGATGCGGTCGGCAATCTCAAAGGCGCTGCCTGCGCCCTCGGCCACCACCACCATGTAGTGGGTGGTGCCGGCCAGCCGGGCCCGGCGGATCTTCTCCACCACGTCCCGCTCAAAGTCCACCGGGCGCTCGGGAATCAGCACGGCGGTAGCCCCCACGGCGGTGCCCACATACAGGGCCAGATAGCCGGCGTGGCGGCCCATGACCTCTACCACCGAGCAGCGCTCGTGGGACTGCATGGTGTCGCGCAGCTTATCAATGCACTCAATGGCGGTGTTGCAGGCGGTATCGAAGCCGATGGTATAGTAGGAGCAGCCGATGTCGTTGTCGATGGTAGCGGGGATGCCGATCACGTCCAGCTTGTGGCCCCGCTCCGCCACCTGGCGGGACAGGGCCAGCGCCCCCCGGAAGGTGCCGTCGCCGCCGATGGCCACGATGGCGTCCAGCCCCAGCAGCCGGCAGGTGCCGATGGCCTTCTCCCGGCCCGACTCATCCATAAACTCCTTGCTGCGGGCGGTATAGAGAATGGTGCCGCCCCGGTTGATGATGTGGCTGACGCTGCTGCTGTCCAGGCGGACAAAGTCGCTGGAGATCAGGCCGCTCCAGCCCCGCCGGATGCCGATGCACTCGATTCCCTGGCCGATGGCCGTGCGGACCACGGCCCGGACCGCCGCGTTCATGCCCGGCGCGTCGCCGCCGCTGGTCAATACGCCGATTCGTCTGATCGTGTTGCTCATAATGCAGGCCCCCTTGTAAAATATCCCACAGCTTTCCCCTTCGGGGCGCTGTTTTTTCACTTCATTATGTCACCAATATCAAGGAATGTCAAGAATCAGGCCGCCGGAAAGATTGTAGCACCCGCCAATTTTTTGCCGCCGGAGAAAAAAATTTTTGCGGCAAAAAATCTCATTTTCCTGTTGACAAACGGCGGATGCTCTTGTATAATGAACAAGCTGTCGCAGGAGCGAGAGTGGACCGGGGAGCATAGCTCAGCTGGTAGAGCACATGCCTTACAAGCATGGGGTCACAGGTTCGAGCCCTGTTGTTCCCACCATTCTGGCCCATATCCCCCGGAACTGCCTGGCGCGGTAGTTCAGTTGGTTAGAACGCCGGCCTGTCACGCCGGAGGTCGAGGGTTCAAGTCCCTTCCGCGTCGCCATTTTT
>JAAWEX010000142.1 GCA_022794495.1 Lawsonibacter sp.
GTGCTGGTGCGTCCCTCGGGCACCGAGGCCCTGATGCGGGTGATGGTGGAGGCCAAAACCCAGCAGACCGCTCAGGAAACTGCCCAGCGTTTGGCCGATTTGATCCCCGAATTATGAGCAGTTTCCCCCTATATCGACCAGAAATTGGAAGATTGGAAAATGTAACGAACTTTTTTGGGAAAAGCCTTGACAAATCTGAACATTTTGTTTACTATATAATGTAACCGAGGTAATGATATGGAACAGATTTCCCATGGGAATCCCTCGGACGAGGCGCTGTGCCTAAGCGCGGCGCAAGGCGACCCGCAAGCGGAGGCAGAGCTGGTCCGCCGGTACAGCCGGCTGGTTCGGGTCTGCGCCCGGCCCCTGTTTTTAGCGGGGGGAGACAGCGAGGACCTGATTCAGGAAGGCATGGTGGGCCTGCTGGCCGCTATTCGGGGCTTCGACCCCGGTCGGGATGCCGCCTTCCGCACCTATGCAGAGATATGCGTGCGCAGCCATATGCTCACCGCTGTCAGGGCGGCCCAGGGCGGCAAGCACGCCCCCTTAAATCACAGTGTTTCCTACGAGCCCCCTCTTTTTGACGGAACCAACGCGTATTTGTTTTCCAGTGCCGAGAGCCCGGAGGACGTGGTCATCGGCAGAGAGGAACTGAAAGAGCGCCTGGAGGCGCTGAAGGGCCGGTTATCTAAGTTTGAAGCACAAATTCTACCCCCCTACCTGAGCGGCCTGTCCTGTGGAGAGATCGCCCAGCGGGTGGGCCGCTCGCAGAAATCGGTGGATAACGCGATTCAGCGCATCCGCCGCAAAACGGCCCTGTAAACATCTGGCGTATCCAGCGAGAGCTGATCGCAATATCACACGCCCAGGCCAAGTGCCGGGCAAAAGTCAAAGAGAGGGAATATCCATGTACGAAGACAAAATCCTGGTATGCAAAGACTGCGGTAATGAGTTCACCTGGACCGCCGGTGAGCAGGAGTTCTACGCTGAGCGCGGCTTCCAGAACGAGCCCCAGCGCTGCAAGCCCTGCCGTGACGCCCGCAAGAACGCCGCCCGCGGCCCCCGTGAGTACTTCACCGCTGTGTGCGCTTCCTGCGGCGGCGAGGCGAAGGTTCCTTTCGAGCCCAAGTCTGACCGGCCCGTCTACTGCAGCGACTGCTTCGCCAAGATGCGTGAGCAGGGCTAATGAACCAGCCAAGAAAAAAGTCCGCCGGAAGGCGGACTTTTTCTTTACTCTCCCCGGGACAGCGGCCAGAAGCCCAGGGCCAGCAGGGCGCAGGACAGCCAGATGGCGGGCAGGTCCAGCAGCTCTACGGCCAGACTGCCCGCCTCGGCCCCCAGGGCGAATAGGAGGATGACAAAGAAGTACAGCCGGGCCTTTTGCCGCTCCTGGCGGTCTCCAGTGCGTAGGAAGGCGCACAGAGACTCCATGCCGCTGCGCAGGTTGCCGATGCACATGGTGCTGGCGAAGGGAACGCCCTCCATCTTCCGAAAGGCCTGGACCTGCATGGCGCAGGAGAAGGAGACCAGGGCGTTGGCCAGCTGGTCCAGGGAGTGGGGGATGAAGCCCACCAGAAACAGCAGAAGTATCTCCCAAAGCAGCACCCGCCGCTGCCAGTGGGGCAGACGGACCCGCAGCCATTCCGCCGCCGCCACCCCCAGGGCAAAGGCCAGCACGGGGAGGAGGTAGCGGGCGGCCCGGTTCCAGTCAGCGTCAAACAGGCTCTGGCCCAGCAGGACGATATTGCCCGTCTGGGCGTTGGCGAAGACCCGGCCCCGGCGGAGATAGGTGTAGGTGTCCTGAAGGCCGCCGGAGAGGGTGAGCAGGGCCACCGGAAACAGCCGCTCAGCGGCGGGATGGGTGTGCTGGTCCATAAGATCAGATCCTTGTCTTTCAGAGTCACTTGATTATAACGCTGGTTTATCCAAAAGGAAAGAAAAAAATTCATTGCAAAAAAGCCGCGCATCGGTTATACTATGTCCATCCTAGAGATAAACGGAGGAAGTTATCATGACCATTACCAAAGACACCATCATCGGCGACATCCTGAGGATCGCGCCCCAGGCCGCCCCTGTCCTTATGGGCATTGGCATGCACTGCTTGGGCTGCCCCTCTTCTCAGGGCGAAACGGTGGAGCAGGCCTGCATGGCCCACGGCGTGGATGTAAACGAGCTGCTGTCTCAGATCAACAAGCTGATTGGCAAGTAAGACCACAATCGCCCTCCTCAGGGGGGCGATTATTTTTGCCCTTTACAGGACAACGCTTTTGTGGTAGTATAGGCACATATGTTCTATAACGTGAGGTGACTGAGATGAAATTCAGTGTGCTGATGGGCAGCCCCCGGCGGGAGGGCAACACCGCTGCCCTGCTGCGCCCCTTCCTGGAGGAGTGCGAAGCCCTGGGGGTGGAGACCGAGACGGTCTGGCTCTATGATAAAAAGATCAGCCCCTGCCTGGGGTGCATGGCCTGCCAGGATGTGCTGGATGGGCCGGGCTGCGTCCAGGAGGACGATTTTCAGGAGATTTTCCGGGCCATGGTGAACTGCGATGCCGTCATTCTGGCCACCCCCATTTACGCCTTCTTCTGCACCGCCCCCATGAAAGCCCTGCTGGACCGGGCCATTTACGCCGGCAAGAAGAACTACGGCAGAGAGAAGGGGCCCGCTCTGCTGGGCTGCCAGCGGGTGGCCGCCATCGCCACCTGCGGCTATCCCCCGGAGCGGGGGGCCGACCTGTGGGAGGAGGGCCTGAAGCGCTTCTGCCGCCATGGGAACATGGAGTATCTGGGTATCCTCTGCCGCCGGGACTGGGGCGGGGGGCAGCCCTTCCTCAATGAGGAGCGGGAGCAGGCTGTCCGGGACTTCGCACAGGCTTTGACCCTGGCGGTGCGGGCCGACAGAATGGCGGAGCTGACATAGGGAGGACGGCTGTGAAAAAGATTCATCTTACCCCCCGCCTCCAAATGGCGGCGGACATGGTGGTTCGGCAGGAAAAAAACGGCTGGCTGGTGGACGTGGGTACCGACCACGCCTACCTGCCGGCTTGGCTGCTCCAGAACCACAGGGAGCAGTTTGCCTATGTCATCGCCACCGACTTGCGGAGGGGCCCGCTGGACCGGGCCCGGCAGACCGCCCAGGAGGCGGGCTGTAATCAGGATATCGACTTCCGGCTGTGCGACGGCCTGGCGGCGGTGGATGCGCGGGAGGCGGACCTCATCGTCATTGCCGGCATGGGAGGAGAGACGATTGTCCACATTTTGAAAAATGCCCCCTGGTCAGACTGGCGGGGGGACGGCCCGATGGAGGACAAGGTCCTGGTGCTCCAGCCCATGTCCTCCTTCCCGGACCTGCGGGGCTGGCTTCAGGCCAACGGCTTCTCCATTGAGGAGGAGCGGCTGGCCCGGGAGGGAGAGACCCTCTACACCGCCCTGCTGGTCCGGGCGGGGGAGATGGGCCCCCTGTCCCCGGCGGAGCTGTGGGCGGGGAAAAATAGCAGCGATCCCCTGCGGGGATCCTGGCTGGATATATGGACCGCCCGGGTTCGCCGGGCGCTGGAAGGGATGGCCCAGGCCAGAGGCGAGGGCGTGTCCGTCCGGAAGCGAGAGCTGGAAGAGGTCCTGGGGGGCCTTATTGAGATGAAAAAGGAGTGGGAAGCATGGCAAGCGTAGTAGCTGTCTGCCAGTTTATTGATGCCTTTGCCCCGTTTGAGCTTCAGGAGAATTTTGACAACGCCGGTTTCCTGGTGGGCCGGAAGAAACAGGCGGTCACAAGGATTCTGGTGGCGCTGGACATCACCCGGGAGGTGGTGGAGGAGGCCGCCTGGTGGGGGGCGGAGCTGATTGTAGCGCACCACCCGGTCATCTTCAACCCGGTGAAGTCGATTACCGACGGGACCCCTGGCGGGCAGATTTTGCTGGAGCTGATCGAGAACAAAATCGCCGCCATCTGCGCCCACACCAACCTGGACGCCGCCCTGGGCGGGGTCAACGACTGCCTGGCCGAGGCGCTGGAGCTGACAGAGATCGGCCAGCTCCAGCAGGCGGGGGTGGACGCCCAGGGCCGCCCCTACGGCATCGGCCGGGTGGGAACGGTCCACCGGCCCGGGCTGTCCGCCGGGGAGTACGCCGCCTTTGTCAAGGAGAGGCTGAATGCCGCCAATGTCCGCTTTGTGGGCGGAGGAAAGCCTGTCCAGCGGGTGGCAGTGGGGGGAGGCGCCTGCGGCTCCATGCTGGAGGACGTCATTGCCCAGGGCTGTGACACCTTCGTCACCTCTGACCTGAAATACAACCAGTTCCTGGACGCCAAGGCCCTGGGCCTCAATCTGCTGGACGCCGGCCACTTCCCCACGGAAAATGTGGTGTGCGGTCCTATGGTTCAGTGGCTGTCCGAGGCCTTCCCGAGGGTGGAGGTCCGCCTGTCGGAGGTTCACAGAGAAGTTTACAAATCGGTGTAAAAAATTCTTGCAATCTGGGAGCTCTTGTGGTAAACTATCTTGGTCTGAATAACGGGCGGTCCTCTGCGGTGTCTCCAGAGA
>JAAWEX010000143.1 GCA_022794495.1 Lawsonibacter sp.
GTTTGAGGACGAGGTCACCGGCATGAACCTGGCCTTTACCGGGGCGGTGAAGGACGAGATTATGGACGTGGAGACCCTGGGCTGTCACTTCATGGCCCTTCTCGGGGAGCGCTACCCCCAGGCACTGACGGACGGCTACAAGCTCACCGAAGTCCCCGTCCGGGAGGAGGGGGAGAACGACGTGGCCTGGGGCTACCGGCTTCTCCAGGCCTGTGCCGCCAAGCGGGGGATGCGCATCTCCGGCGGAGAGGTGGACACCGAGCGCATGGCCCGCGTCCTGCTGGACGAGTACCGGGGGAGCAAGCTGGGGCGGTTTACCCTGGAGGCGCCCCCCACATGACACACGAAGGAGGAACGACCGTGGATTTCTGGCAATACGAAAGAGAAGCTTTAGAAGAAGGCCGCGCCCTGATCTGCGGCTGTGACGAGGCGGGGGCGGGCCCCCTGGCCGGGCCGGTGTACGCGGCGGCAGTAATCCTGACCTTTGGGGAGGACATCCCCGGCCTGGACGACTCCAAGAAGCTGACCGAAAAGAGGCGGGAGGAGCTGTTCCCTGTGATCCAGGAGCGGGCTTTGGCCTGGTCGGTGGCCTGGGTGGATGCGGCGGAGATTGACGAGACTGACATCCTCAGCGCCCGGATGCGGGCCATGCAGCTGGCCATTGACGGACTGTCCCAGAGGCCGGACTTTGCCCTCATCGACGGCAACCGGGACCGGGGCAGAAGCGCTGCCATCGCCGTCCCCCACCGCTGTGTGGTGAAGGGGGACAGCCTGTCCGCCTCCATCGCGGCGGCGTCCGTCCTGGCCAAGGTGAGCCGGGACCGCCATATGGTGGAGATGGCGGAGCGCTACCCGGAGTACCGCTTCGACAAACACAAGGGCTACGGGACAAAGCTGCACTACGAGCTGCTGCGGACCTACGGCCCCAGTCCCATCCACCGCCGGACCTTTTTGAAAAACCTGTGAGCGGCCGGGACAGCCGCCTGAAGGGCCGGTGGGGGGAGGACCGGGCGGCGGAGCATCTGCGGAAAAAGGGGTTCCGCATTGCGGCTGCCAACTGGCAGTGCCGGTTTGGAGAGATCGACCTCATTGCCGAGGACGGGGTCTATCTGTGCTTTGTAGAGGTCAAGCTGCGCAAGAGCGCCGCCTACGGCTCGGCGGCCGCCTTTGTGGACCGGCGCAAGCAAAGCAGGCTGCGCACTGCGGCGGAGCTCTATCTGGCCGGGCGCCCCACCGAGCTCCAACCCCGCTTTGACATCATTGAGATTTATGCCCCCCAGGGAGCGGATACGGTCAGGCCGGAGATCATTCACCTGGAAAATGCCTTTTGACAACAAAATCCCTTGACCTCCCGGGGAAAAGCTGGCATAATAGGAGCCACATTATAACGATAAGGAAGGATTGCAATGCGGTATATCAGCACACGGGACAATACCATCCAGTTCTCCGCCTCCCAGGCCATCACCCAGGGCCTGGCCAAGGACGGCGGCCTGTTGACCCCATTCTACATTCCCAAGCTGCCGGGCAACGCCCTGGAGGACCTGAAGGCGATGGCCTACCAGCAGCGGGCGGTGTACATCATGAAGATGTTCCTGGAGGAGTTCTCCGTCAAGGAGCTCACCGATTTTGCCAACGCCGCCTATGGCCCCGACAAGTTCGACACCCCGGCGGTGGCTCCGGTGCGCACGGTGGACGAGAGCACCCACTGCCTGGAGCTGTGGCACGGGCCCACCAGCGCCTTTAAGGATATGGCCCTGCAGATGCTGCCCCACCTGCTCACCGCCTCGCTGGCGAAGACGGAGGAGGAGAAGACGGTGTGCATCCTGGTGGCCACCTCCGGCGACACGGGGAAGGGGGCCCTGGAGGGCTTCAAGGACGTGGCCCGCACCAAGATTCTGGTGTTCTACCCCAAGGACGGGGTGTCTGAAATCCAGGAGCTGCAAATGCTGACCCAGGAGGGGAGCAACGTGGGCGTGGCCGCGGTGCGGGGCAACTTCGACGACGCCCAGACCGGCGTGAAGGAGCTGTTCTCCAACGAGGAGGTCCGCCAGGTCCTTGCCCGGAAGGGGTATTTCTTCTCCTCTGCCAATTCCATCAACTGGGGCCGGGTGCTGCCCCAAATTGTCTACTATGTCTCCGCCTACTGCGACCTGCTGCGGGACGAGAAGATCGCCCCCGGACAGGCGGTGAATATCTGTGTCCCCACCGGCAACTTCGGCAATATCCTGGCCGCCTACTATGCCAAAGAGATGGGCCTGCCCATCGACCAGCTCATCTGCGCCTCCAACAGCAATAACGTGCTTACCGACTTTATCCAAAAGGGCATCTACGACCGGAACCGGCCCTTCCATAACACCCTGTCCCCCTCTATGGATATTCTCATCTCCTCCAACCTGGAGCGGCTGCTCTACTCCCTCACCCAGGACCCCGGCGAGGTGAAGGACTACATGGTCCAGCTCTCAAAGACGGGCCGGTATGAGGTGAGCGATAAGATCAGGGTCCGGCTGCAAAAGCACTTTAAGGGCTATTTCTGCGATGACCGGGAGACCCAGCGGGTGATTCGGGCGATGTACGGCAAATATGGCTATCTGGTGGACACCCACACCGCCGTGGCTTTCTCCGCCCTGAGCCAGTACCGCCATGAGACCGGCGACAGCACCGCAGCCATCGTGGCCTCCACCGCCAGCCCCTTCAAGTTCAGTGGCAGCGTGCTGGAGGCCCTGGGGGAGCCGGTTCCCGCCTCCGGCCTGGACGCCCTGGACCAGCTTGCCGCCAAAACCGGCCTGCCCGCCCCCGCCCCGCTGGCCGGGCTGCGGAACAAGCGGATCAGGTTCGACCAGGTGGTGGAGAAGGACCGGCTGCTGAACGCGGTGGCCACCGTGCTGGAGTGAGCCTATGGCCCTGTACGCCATTGGAGACACCCACCTGTCCCTGTCCAGCAGCAAGCCTATGGACGTGTTCGGCGGGGGCTGGACGGGCTATGTGGACAAGCTGAGAGAGGGGTTTGAGATTGTCTCTCCAGAGGACACGGTGGTAATCTGCGGAGACGTGTCCTGGGGGATGAGCCTGGAGGAGGCGCGGGAGGACTTTGCCTTTCTGGACAGGCTGCCCGGAGGGCGCAAGCTCCTGCTCAAGGGCAACCATGACTACTGGTGGACCACCGCCAGCAAGATGAAGGCTTTCTTTCAGGAGAACGGCTTCAATACCCTGGATATCCTCCACAACAACTGCCATTTTTACGGGGAAGCCGCGCTTTGCGGCACCCGGGGCTGGTTTTATGAGGAGGACCGGGGGGAGCACAGCGCCAAGATTTTTAACCGGGAGCTGATCCGGCTGGAGGCCTCTCTAAAGGCGGCCGGGGAGCGGGAGAAGCTGTGCTTTCTCCACTACCCGCCCCTGTATCAGGGCTACCGCTGCCAGGAAATTATCGGCCTGCTGGAGCAATACGCCGTAAAACTGTGCTGCTACGGCCACCTCCATGGAGGGAGCCACCGGCTGGCCGTCACCGGACGGCAGGGGGCGGTGGACTACCGCCTGGTAGCCGCCGACTATGTGGGCTTCCGGCCGGTATGTATTCTGTAGGGGCGGCCGCAGGCCGCCCGCAGATGGGTGCATATCCTAGGGCGGGCGGACAATGTGCGCCCGTAAGGTCTGCGCAAATCTGAAACAGGCGGGTAATTCCGGCCCTGCCTGTGCCCGGCCCCGTCAAAATGCCTGATTCAAGGGTTCCCTAAAAATAAATATAGAAAAATTTCGGGGAAATTTCAAAATTAGACTGTTCAAACGGCTGCGTATCTGATAGAATATCGTGGCGAAAGTAAAAGGGCCCCTCCCCCGGCTGTTCGGAAGGGGGGACCGACAGGAGGAAATTGTACAAATGAAGGTCACCAGTGTTGAGAAGAAAGAGAAGAGCACCGTAGAGCTCACCATCCAGGTTGAGGCGGAGGCCTTTGAGGCCGCCATCCAGAAGGTCTATCTGAAGACCCGCGGCCGCATGAACGTCCCCGGCTTCCGCAAGGGCAAGGCCCCCCGGAAGATCATCGAGGGCATGTACGGCGCCAGCGTATTCTATGAGGACGCCATCAACGAGCTCTATCCCGCCGCCTACGAAGAGGCCGTGAAGGAGCAGGGCCTGGACGATGTGGGCTATCCCAAGATGGAGATTGTGGAGGTGGGCAAAGAGGGCTTCACCTTCAAGGCGCTGGTCTCTGTCCGCCCCGAGGTCAAGCTGGGCGAATACAAGGGCCTGACCGCCCCCAAGGAGGCGGTGAAGATTACCGAGAAGGACGTTGACGAGGAACTCAAGCCCTACATCGACCGGGCCACCCGCCTGGTCAGCGTAAAGCGCAAGGCCAAAAAGGGAGATACCGCCGTGATCGACTTCGAGGGCTTTGACAACGGCACCCCCTTCGAGGGCGGAAAGGGCGAAAACCACGACCTGAAGCTGGGCGCGGGCATGTTCGTCCCCGGCTTCGAGGAGCAGGTGATCGGCATGAAGGCCGGCGAGGAGAAGGACATCGACATCACCTTCCC
>JAAWEX010000202.1 GCA_022794495.1 Lawsonibacter sp.
TACCTCATCCGCCCCAGTGTGCGCACTGGGGCACCTTCCCCTAAAGGGGAAGGCTTGGGGAGGTAAAATCGGCCAAAGCGAAAGAAAAAGGCTTCCCCTAAAGGGGAAGCTGGCACGGCGAAGCCGTGACTGATGAGGCCGCTCTCCACAACATTAAAGGAGGAACAAACCTATGCCAAGCAATCAAACGCCCAACTACCAGCTCTCTCAGTGGGAGCGCTCCGACAAAATCCAGATGGAGGACTTCAACACCGACAACGCCAAGCTTGACGCCGCGCTGAAAGCCGAGGCCGACGCCCGGACGGCGGCGGACAGCGAGATTAACACCGCGCTGTCCAAGCTGGGCAACTGCCGGGTGGAGCGCTTTGCCGTCTCCGACCCAGGCAGCGGCAACAGAAAAGACCCGATGGTCATTCATTTTTCCGGTAAGCCGGCGCTGTTTTTGATCTTTACAGGGAATTTGCTGACGGTCGGCAACTATTGGCATTCCACATGCGTGGATGCGTACATCAAATACAACTCCTTTGCCTTTGGCGGGAGAAGCATCGCCTGGGAAGGCACTGAGCTGAAAATCCACAACGTCCACCCCAATGGAGACGCCGGGAGTTTTGAGGTTGTGGCCTTCTACAGGGAAGATCAGCAGTAAGGAATGAAAATGGCCCCGCCCCTTTCGGGGCGGGGTCCACTTCACTTAGACGCTGATGTATACTGCTTCGACTTAGCTAAAAGTAACATCACCAGCGCCAGTTACGGTCACAGTAACGGTGAACACAGAGGTATTCTCCGCGCTGTCTGTGGCGTTAACCGTCAGCTTGTTGCCTCCGCTGACAGCCGCGCTGCCACCCGTGCCGGAGGTAGCGGTCACAGTACCATTGGGCATAGTCGCATTGGCAACAGTAAATTCTGCTTTGGTATTGCCTGTGCCGTCCTCAGTGCCGCTCATAGTGATCGTAAGGTCGAAGGTACCATCCTTCTTCACAAACTTCTCCGCAGCGCTGTCGGTAACTGTAAAGGTCACGCCAGCAACGGCAACACCGGTCGTCGGCATAGTCACCTTATAGTAACCGAACTCATACTCATGGCCGTCCTCAATCAGGTTAGCCGCACCACTGTAGAGCTGATAATCATCATCGGTCACGTCCTTGACATAGGTGCCAGTCTGGCCAATTACCACGCCGACCTTCTGAGCGAGGACAGCGAAGGTGTCAGTGCCTTCCAAATCATAGGAAGTGCCACCAACAGTAACGGTCTTGCCGGTGCGGTCAGTCAGAGACAGGGTGACAGTGGGCTCAGCCTTTACATCATCAGCGGTGAGGGCCACGGTCACATTGTGCTTATCACCGATAGACTTGCCGCTGGGCATGGTAGCGCCATCGGTGATGGTGCCATGAGTGGTGTTAACCTCAACGACACCAGTGGTAGCTACAGTGAGGGTCAGCTCGAAGTTGATGTTCATGGCGTTGGCCTTGACATACTGCACAGCGTCAGCGGTCGCAGGAGCGCTCACAGTGGAATCGCCGCCCTTGTTGGTCGCAGCACTGCTGTTAGACACAGCGGAAGTGGAAGCGGTTACCTTGTAGTACCCAAACTCGAAGCTATCGCCCTCGTTGAGGCTCAGGCCGGTGCCGGGGGTGACAGGAGTCCAGCCCGCAACCTTGTTGAGCACGGTCTTGACCCACTTGCCCTGATCGGCGCTCTTGACGTTGCCAGCACTGGCGACAGCGGCCATGGTATTGGCGGTCGCGTCAATGTAGACCTTACTGCCGTTTACGCTGATCTGAATCATCTTAGTCTTGGCGCTGGGAGTCCAAGTGAAGGTTCTCACGGTGTTCCCCTTGCGGACGTCGAAGCTGACAGTACCGCTGGCATCGTAAATCCGCTCCACGGTGTAGCCCTGATCCTCCAAGTCGGCGGCAATCGCCTCGATCAGCTGTTCGTCAGTGGGCGCGGGATTCATGTTGTACCACTGGATATCGGTAACAGTCAGGCCGCTGTAGGTCACGTCAACGATACCCTCTTCCTTGTGGTAACCGTCGCCGATCTCGGTCTTGCTGTGGGTGCGGTCCCAGATGACCACAGAGGTGGCCACGCCGCCCTCGAACACAGCGCTGATATAGCCGCTGAAAGCGTTGTTGGCTTCCAGAGCATTCACAGCCTTCTTCAGGCCGTTCTGGCCGACGCCGCAATCATCAATGGTGTCCATCAGGTCGAAGGTGCCGGTGGGCTTGCCGTTGCGGTAGATTTCGCTGTCCTGCGCGAGGATGATCGGGGCGTCGTTCTTCACGGCAAAGCCGAAGACCTTACCGCTCCTGGTGTCGATCTGCAGGGTGTTGCCCTTGGCGCTGATGCCGTACACATCGTCAGTCAGGTCGTGCATCATCAGCACGGTGTCGTGGGTCTCGACGGAGGTCATGTGCAGGCGGATGTCGTCAATGAACTTGCCGGGTGTGTGGGCGAAGTCCACTCTGGAAGCCTTACGCACATGGCCATCGGCGTTGTAGCGGACCTCCCACCACTCGCCGCGGTTCATCTGCCGCAGGTAGGGGTTGGTGTCGTTCTTCTCAGTGAGAGTGGTCTTCTCGCCGTTGATAATCACGTTACGGGTCCAGGTGTACTCGCCCTTGCCGGAAATCCGGGTGTCGCTGGAGGAGCCCCAGGCCTCCTCGTTCACGTCGCCGCTGGTGATATAAGCGAACTGAGAGGTGGTGCCCTCGTCCTCGCCCACCACGACGGCGGCGAGCACATAGCCGTTGTCCTTGAACAGGGTGTAAACGCCCTGAGAGACCTTGTTGCCCAGGATGGAGTTGGTGCTGACAGCGCGGGCGGCATAGGTGTTGTCATTCTTGATGACGGCGGAGGCGTTCCACGCCTTCAGGTTGGCGTTCTGCACGCCCACGGTCCGGGCGTCAGCACCATTGATGATGATAGCGTTCTCCTTATCGCCGGTGTTGTCCTGAATCACGGCGGTCTCGGCGGTCAGGTAGACGGTGTCGTCGTTGCCGTACACTCTCTGGAAGGAGGTGTTGGTGATACCGTTCAGGCTGACGTGCTTCTTGTCAATGGTCACAAGGCTCTCATTGACGCCGCTGTAGACGTAGGCGCCGGAGGTGCCGTGGATCAGGTCCAGGCCATTGACTCTGTTGTCCACCTTTTTGGCCACGGCCTGGGCAGCGTCGTAGTTGCGGCTCTGGCCGACCTTGTCGGTCTTGCCGTCGGCGTGCTCGAAGGTGGCCTTGCTGTCGGCGACCTCGGTCAGGGTGTAAACGCCGTCAGCGTCCACGGAGTACTTGCACCAGGTATTGGTGACAGAGTCGATTTTGTTCTTCAGAGTGCCCTTGGCCTCAGAGGCGTCGGCGCTCTTGTCCATGTTGATGTCCACGACCTTAGAGGTGCCGTCCAGGAAGATCACGCGGCCCTTGGCAGTCTCGTTGGACAGGTTGCTGTTGTTGCCGTTGATGCCGGCCAGGAACACGTACTGGTCGGGCTCCTCCAGAATCTCGATGCCGGCCAGGTAGCCGTACTGATCCAGGTAGATCCGATAGGAGGTGTCCTTCATGTTGGTGTCGTCGTAGTCGTCCAGCACCTCGTCGTCATACTTGGCGGTGTGGGCGTAGTCATACTGAGTGCCCTCAGCATTGACCCAGCTGCCCCGCTTGAAGACTTTAATGGTGGTGTTGTCGATGACCTCGGGGTCGGAGATCACCTTGATCTCGCCCTCGGCCACGTTGACCAGAACGACATCGCCGTCCTGAACGTCCTTAACGTCCAGGTCCTCGCCCTTCACGGTCAGGGACTTGGTGTCGTTTTTGTCCTTCACCAGCTTGCCGGTGTTGTTGTACTCGGTCAGAGCCCAAACGGTGAAGTCGGCCTCGTCCCGCTTCTCGTTGTAATCGGCCTCAGCCACAGCGAGATAGGTGTTGATGATGGCAATGTAAACCTTGCCGTTGGCGCCCTCGTTGGGGTCCACAAACACCTGAGTCAGCACGCCGTTGCCAGTGCCGCCGACGGCCTTGGTGTTGGTGCGCAGCAGGTTGTCCTGGGTGAAGTAGTACTGATCGCTGAGCTTGTTGGCAACAGACTTCAGAACATTCTCCTCAGTCTCGCCGTCGATGGAGATCAAGAACTCATAGGTGTCGATGGTGTTCTTGGTCAGCAGGTCGTACAGGTCCTTGCCGGTGACCTCAGCGGTGTACTCCTTGCGCAGCAGCTCCCGCTTCGCATAGGTGCCGACCTCGATGCCCTTGTACTCCCAGGTGCGGGCGGGGCGGCCAAAGGCATCAATATCGTTGTTGTTCAGGCGCAGGTCGCCGTCGTAGAGCTGCTCGCCCAGCTGGATGTAGTACTGGCCCTTGTGGTTGGCGTCAGAGGCTACGTCACTGGTGCGGCCCTCGATGGCGTGGTACTTGGCCTCAGTGCTGGTGCGCTGGGTGTACTCGGCACGGTAGCCCACGGTCACGCCGTTGGCCTCGAAGCCGGGGGTGCCGGTGAAGGTCACCATCTCGGTGCGCAGAGCATT
>JAAWEX010000203.1 GCA_022794495.1 Lawsonibacter sp.
AATCAGCTTACTATTGGCATTTGCGTCGGTGCTGGGCAGACCGAAGGTGCTAAGAGCCTCGCCGGTGCTCTCCAGTACGTCGCCGCAGCTCGCAGGAGCGGTGATGGCGTACTTGGCAGGTACGGGTGTGGCTACGCCGAGGGTCAGTTTCACAGTAACGTAATCATCGCCATCAACAGTGACATTAGTGTGGTTAGCCGTGTAAACATTGGCCTCAGTAGTATCCTTCACAGAGCCGGTGTTCACAGTCGCACCAGCAGCAGCCACAGTCACACCATCGACACCAGCGATTGTCGCGCTAGTGTAGGTGGTCTTGGTCTCGTCAACCTTGACCTTCAAGTCGGTCGCATTAGCGATAGCACCAACCTTGATGGTCTTGGTAGAAGCCTCGGTAACGGGCACAGTCTTGGTGGTGTCAGCGTTATCCACAAACTTCACCTTGACGCTGCCGTAGGTCGCATCGGTGATCTCCACGCGGATTTTGTCGCTGGGCTTGAGAATGCCGCCGGTAATACTGCCGCCCAGGGCCAGGTTGCTCACCGCGACCTTCTGCTCAGCGCCGATGGTCAAAGCCCCGGTCTTTTCGCCAACCACAGCGATGGTGTCGTTCACATACAGGTTGTAAGTGAAGTTGACAGTTCCGACAGCCCACTCGGGCACTTTGGCGTTGAAGCTCACAACGGGGATACCGAAAGCGTTGACAGTGGTCTTGCTCTCGCCGTCCATAGTGGGCTTCTTGCTGCCCGTGAAGGACTTAGCCACGATCACATTGCCGGTGGCCTCGGGCTTATCGGTGTCGCCGGGACGCTTGTAGTTGTTGTAGGAGTCATAAATCACGATGGTGGTGGCGCGGCCATCCTCGATCAGCGCGCTGACGAAGTAGGTGGCGCTGCCGCGGCTAGAGTTGTTGTCGTTGACGATATCGACCATCTCTTTCAGGTCGTCAACGCCCTCGCCGGTCATGATATCCTTCTCCTGCTTGTTGCGGTTCCAGTACTGGAGGACCACGTTCACGTCGTCGCGGAACCAGATGCCGGAGCCCTCCTCATTGGTGATGGCCAGGGTGCGGTCGCCCTTAACCTCCATCGCGCCAGTGTAGCCATTGGTGGCGCCGTCATTGGGGCCGCCGTTGGTGAGGTACAGCACGGTCTTCACGCCGTTCTTCTCAATGGCGTCGTTGATCTCGTCATACTTGGTGACATACTGAGAATTGCCGGAGACGAAATGGACGGGATTATACACAGTCAGAGCCACGCTGGCCTCCTTGGCCTCGATGACGTTGCCAGAGGCATTGGTGCGCACCTGATACCACTTGTACTGCTCCATCTTGCTCAGGCTGTGGTCGCCGTCGTAGTAGTCGCCGACCTCAGTGAGGAGGACCTCCTCGCCGTTGCGGACGACCTTGCGGGTCCAGGTCCACAGACCGTCGCCGGTGGCCTTGGTGTTGCTGCTGCCATTGTCGATCTCTTCCTCAAGCCCGTCGGTGTGGACGTAAACCAGGTCCTTAGCGGTGCCGGCGTCCTCGCCGATCACCACGGCGGCGATGATCAGGCCCTTGTCATTGTACAGGCCATAGATGCCGCTGGAGGTCTTGGGATACTCGCCGGGGGTGCCGTTGGCAGGCTTGTTGTCAGCGGCCTGCTGGGCGGCCTTGGTGTTGTTCCAGACGGTCAGGTCGGTGTTGGCGATGCCGGTGTTCACAGAGGACACGCCGTCGATGATGCCGTAGTTTGTACCGGTCGTGTTGCCCTTGACCAGCTCGCCCAGCTTCGCGGTCAGGTAGACGGTGTCTACGTCGCCGTAGACGTTGTAGTAGTCGGTACCCTTAGCGCCGCCGCCGTACATGCGGTAGTTCTTGGAGTCGATTGTCATCTCGCCAGTGGTGCACTGCTGGTTGAACTGAGCCAGCTTGCCGTTGGCGGAAGAGGGGACATTGCCGGGGACCTCGCCAGCGACGCCCACCTTGGTAACGCCCACGTCGCTGACTTCCTTCACGGTGTAGACGTCGCCGTTCTTGGTGTAGGTGCACCAGGTGTTCAGCACGGCGTCGTCGTCATCGCCGTCGGGATCGTCCTTCCACTCGCTCTTGGTCATGTTGATCTTGATGGAGTCCATGGTGCCGTCCAGGAAGATGGCGGAAGCGTCGGCAGTCTGGTTGTGGCGGTTGCTGCCGTTCAGGTCGATGCCGGTGATGAACACGTAGTTCTTCACAGCCTCGACCTCCTCAACGCCGATCAGGTTGCCGTAGACATCCAGATAGACGTTGTAGGAGCGGTCCTTCAGGTTGGTGATCTGAGTGGTGGTGTAGTCGCCCAGATCGCCAGCCTTGTAGCCGGCGGTGGTGGTGTAGCTGTACTTGGTGCCGTCCACAGTGACGCTCTTCTTCTGGCTGAAGGCACTGATGGTCACAGCGGACAGGACCTCGGCGTGCTTAAAGGTCTGGACCTCGCCGTCAGCCACGGTGATCAGCAGAGGATCGTCCTTCTTGATGCTGTCGGCATCGGGGAAGTCCTCAATGGCCAGCTCGAAAGTGACCTTCTTGCTGCCGTCCTTGGCAACCTTGATATACTCGGAGATGGAAGCGTCCTTCTTCAGGGAGTAGGCGGCGATATCCACCTGTTCCTTCTTGGTGTCATAATCCTTGTTGGCAAAAGCCAGGTAGGTGTTGATGACGACCACATAGACCAGGTCCTTGTCGTGGTCCACATAGACCTGGGTGAGGGTGCCGGTGCCAGTAGCGCCCACGCCGGCCTTGTTGTTCTTGTTCATGTCGGCGGCGTTGAAATAGGCGTTACCCAGAGCGGTCTTGGCGCCGGTGCCGTCGGTCCAAACACCGTCCACGAAGGCGTAGGTGGTGTAGTCCTTCAGCGTGGTGGCGCCCAGCAGGTCGAACAGGTCCTTGCCGGTGACCTCGCCCACGTACTCCTTGTCCAGGAGCTCGGTCTTGGCGTAGATGCCGATGCCCTTGCCGTCAAACTCCCACTTGCGGGAGGGGCGGCCAAACACGTCGATGTCGTTGCTCAGCTTCAGCTTGCCGTCGTAGAGCTGCTCGCCCAGCTGGATGTAGTACTGACCCTTGTGGTTGGCGTCAGAGGCTACGTCGCTGGTGCGGCCCTCGATGGCGTGGTACTTGGCCTCGGTGCTGGTGCGCTGGGTGTACTCGGCGCGGTAGCCCACGGTCACGCCGTTGGCCTCGAAGCCGGGGGTGCCGGTGAAGGTCACCATCTCGGTGCGCAGAGCGTTCAGAGCCATCTGTGCAACCTGGTTACGGGTCAAGACGGGCGGAAAATTGAGAAACATGCAAAAAAACGATAAAATAGTTGGATAACAGCCTTGTTTGTCGGCTTTTTGTGCATAATGAGGCGTTAGAATATTTTCCGCGAAAGGATGTGTCTGGATGTGAATGACTACTCCTTTTCCGTGTTCTCCAACAAGAGCTTTTTTGACCTGCGGCTGTCCCAACCAGCTCCACTTCTCCAGGGCCTTAATGCGGTCAGGCCCCAAGAGAGTGGCAGGCGCAGAAGCAAATACAAAAGCGGTAATCATAGCCAGGCATCCTGTTTCTTCTATCTTAGCCCAGGCTGCCAGCCCTGTTAAGAAGCGGAGCTGTCAAAAAGAGACGGCCAGCGTTCGGCCGTCTCTTATGGAAATCAGGTTCAAACCGCCCGCAGGTACAGCTGTAAGGACTGGTAATCCCCATGGAACACGGGCAGGGGATAGCCGGCATTCATCAGCACGTCGCCGGGGTAGGATGTCCCGCCGTTGACCTGGTAGGTCAGCTGGGGGTCCAGACCCTTCAGCCGCAGGACGCGGAAGGGGGCGGCGGCGTGAACCTCGGTGGACACCAGCGACACCAGGGCCTCCCGGCGGTCGGGGGCCACCTGCTCCCAGGCGGTGTAGGGCCCGTTCTGGAAGGGATCGGTGAGGCGGTAGTAGTCCCCATGCTGGATCAGGTGGTAGTGTTCCTTGAAGAAGGCAATCTGCTGCTTGATGGCCTCCTTCTCCTCCGGGGTGGTCTTGCTGGGGTCCATCTCGTAGCCGAAGGTGCCCGACATGGCCACCGCGGCCCGGGTCTCGATGGGGGTGATGCGCCCGTTGGCCTCGTTGGGCACGGCGGAGACGTGGGCCCCCACGGCGCTTACAGGGTAGCAGAAGGAGGTGCCGTACTGGATGCGCAGGCGGTCGATGGCGTCGGTGTTGTCGCTGCACCAGATCTGGGGGGTATAGCAGAGCATTCCGGCGTCGAAGCGGCCTCCGCCGCCGGCACAGCCCTCAATGAGCACGTGGGGGAAGTCCCGGCGCAGCTGGTCCAGCAGCTCATACACGCCCAGGACATAGCGGTGGTATACCTCTCCCTGCCGCTCCGGGGGCAGGGCGGCGGACCACACGTCGGACAGGCTGCGGTTCATGTCCCACTTTACATAGGCGATATCGGCGCTGGAGAGGACGGCCTTGATCTGCCCGTAT
>JAAWEX010000144.1 GCA_022794495.1 Lawsonibacter sp.
CACCACAATGAGGGCAGCCACCATGACGAGCCCCACCGCGGGGAGAGCAGCGCAGGCGGTGTGAGCACCGGCGACATCGGCGCGGAGGCCGCCAAGGCTGCTGCTCTGGCCCACGCAGGCGTGACAGAGAGTCAGACCGCCAAGATGAAGGTGGAGCGGGACTGGGACGATGGCCGCCTGGAGTACGATGTGGAGTTCGATGTGGGCCGGACGGAGTATGAGTACACCATCGACGGCGTTACCGGGGCGATTTTGGAGTATGAGCAGGATATAGACTGATATCAAAAAGGAGCGCCATCAGCGCTCCTTTTTTTATGTGTGCCTGCTGTCAGGCCGTGTTTTTTATGGCCGGCTTGATCTGTTGCTCAGGCCTCATAATCCAGTCCGGAGAGGTACCGCCTGGCCAGGTCGAAGGCATGGCTGGCGGTCTGGGTGCGCAGGCGCTCCCGCATGGGGCGGTTGCCCAGGTGGAGGGCCCGGACGTGGGCGCCCTCTTGGGTGGCGATGGCCACAAACATGGTGCCCACCTCGTTGTCCCAGTCGTCCCGGTCCGGCCCGGCCACGCCGGTGGAGGACAGGGCGACGTCGCAGCCCAGCACCCGCCGGGCCCCCTCGGCCATTGCGGCGGCCACCTCCTCAGACACCGCGCCGAACTGGGTCAGCAGGTGCTCCGGCACCCGGAGTACGTTCTCCTTCACCTCGTTGGTGTAGGACACCACGCCCCCCTTGAAGACGGCGGAGGCCCCGGGGACGTCGGTGAGCCGCTTGGCGATGAGGCCGCCGGTGCAGCTCTCAGCCACGCCCAGGGTGAGTCCCTTTTCCTTCAGGCTATGAATGACCACATGCTCCAGCGAGGGCACGTCCACCCCGTAGACCTTGTCCCGAAACAGCTCCTTCACCTGGGCCACGGTGGGCTGGAGGAGGGCCTGGGCCTCCTCGTCGGTGTGGGCCTTGGCGGTAACCCGCAGCTCACACTCCCCCTCCTTGGCGTAGGGGGCCAGGGTGGGGTTGGACATGGCGTTCATCTGGTCCCGGAGCTGGGCCTCCATGGTGGACTCTCCGATACCGAAGAGCTTGATGGTGTGAGAGGCGATGACCCCCTCGGACAGGGAGAGCAGGTAGGGCCTGGCCCGGTACTGGAACATGGGCCGGCACTCGCTGGGGGGGCCGGGGAGCATGATGACATGGACCCCCTCCGCCTGGAAGGCGCAGCCGGGGGCGGTGCCCCAGTCGTTCTCCAGAATGGTGCAGCCCTCGGGGAGCATAGCCTGCTGGAGGTTGTTGTCGGTCATGGTCCGGCCGGTGCGCTGAAACCAGTTCCGGATGCGCTGGGCCGACGCCTCGTGAAAGACCAGCTTCTTGCCAAAGGCTTCAGCCAGGACGTTTTTGGTCAGATCGTCGCAGGTGGGGCCCAGGCCGCCGGTGGTGATGATGATGTCCGCCCGGCTCTTCGCCAGGGCCACCGCCTCCTCGGCCCGCTGGAGGTTGTCCCCCACAACGGTGTGCCAGAAGACGTTCAGGCCCAGCTCGCTCAGCCCCTGGGAGAGCATCTGGGCGTCGGTGTTGGCGATGTTGCCCAGCAGCAGCTCGGTGCCCACCGACAGGATTTCAACGGTATGAGACATGGGAAAGACCTCCAATATGCAGTAAAATATTTTTGAGCGTCATCAGCCGGGACAGTAGGTCAGGATGGCTGTCTGTCCGGGGGTGTGCTTCGTAATCTCCATAGTGCTGCCCTTGTAATAGACCAGGCTCTCCCTGGGGCAGACGGCGGTGAAATTTCCCAGCAGGCCCAGCTCATCATAACCGAAGCGGTATCCGCTGGTGGCGGAGCGGTAGTGCATGGGAATGATGATCCTGGGAAAGAGCGGGGTGGCCAGGGTGCGGGCCTCATGGGCGCTGATGGTGCAGTACCCGCCCACCGGGAGCATCAGCACATCCACCCTGTGCAGGCGGTCCTTCTGCTGTGCGGTCAGCTCACAGCCCAGGTCCCCCAGGTGGGCAAGGCGCATCCCCTCGGCGGTGATGATGTGGATGGTGTTCTCCCCCCGCAGAGCGCCCTGCTCCCCGCTGTGGTAGGTGGAGATGGTTTCCACGCCGAAGGCGGGCGTCCTGCCCGTGAGGGTCACCACCTCCCTGGCGCTGTGGTCCCGGTGCTCGTGGCTGCACAGCACCATGTCGGCGGTCAGCCGCAGCGGGGCCAGGCCGGGAACCTGGCCGTCCCCGTAGGGGTCCAGCACCAACGTGCCCTCCTCGGCCTCCAGGGTGAAGCAGGAGTGGCCATTCCAGGTCAGTTTCACAAGACTTCCCCCTTTTCCAAATCAAAAGATACCCCATTATAGCACATTGGCAGAGAATGAGGTAGCCTTTTTCCAGAATACGGAACAAATTTTGTATAATTTTTCTATTGGACGGCCGAAAATGGAGAGAGGGTTCTAAAACAGGCCGCCGGTTTTGCCGGCTCGAGGCTTGGAACATCGGCACTTTGCTGAAAAAAGGGGGCAAAATTAATAATAAATCTAAAAAATGGCCAAAAATTATAGTGAATCAATAGTATTTTAAGGCTTTTATGAAGTTTCTGCAATATTTCGACCATTTTACAGTTGAAATTTTTCTTGTAATGGACTACAATAGGACCGCAATAGCGAGGAGGGGCACCTGTGCTGAATATCGTGTTGGTCGAGCCGGAGATTCCCCAGAACACGGGCAATATCGCCCGCACCTGCGCCGCTACCCGCAGCCGTCTCCACCTGGTGAGGCCCTTGGGCTTCGACATCAGCGAGCGCGCTGTGAAGCGGGCGGGACTGGACTACTGGCCTATGGTAGACCTAAAGGTCTACGACAGCCTGGACCACTTCTTTTCCATCAATCCTGAGCCTGATCTGTGGCTGGCTACGACCAAGGCGCCCCAGGACTACACCCAGGCCCAATACCGGGAGGGCTGCTGGCTGATGTTTGGCAAGGAAACTGCCGGACTGCCTGAGGAGCTGCGCATGCGCTGGTACGGCCGGTGTGTCCGCATCCCCATGCGGCCCGACGCCCGGAGCCTGAACCTGGCCAACTCAGTAGCGGTGCTCACCTATGAGGCGCTGCGGCAGCAGGGATTTCCAGCGCTGTCTGGAGCGGGGGAGATGGCCCAAAAGCGTTAAAACCCATTTTGTCACCTTTATGCAAAGAAAGGAGTCAAGAACATGAATTATAACAAAAAGACGGTCAAGGATGTGGACGTTAAGGGCAAGAAGGTCCTTCTGCGCTGCGATTTCAATGTGCCTATGGCCAAGGATGGCAGCGGCGTGATTACGGATGACAAGCGCATCCGGGCTGCCCTGCCTACCATCCAATATCTGCTTGACCAGGGGGCGGCGGTGATCGCCTGCTCCCACATGGGTAAGCCGGTGGCCTCCTTTGATAAGTGGGTGAAGAAGCAGACCGAGAAGGGGAAGGACCCCGCCTCTCTGACCGAGGAGAAGTGGAAAAAATCCCTGGCCGAGCTGCGCATGGAGCCGGTGGCCGCCCGTCTGAGCGAGCTGCTGGGCAAGCCGGTGATTCTGGCCGGCGACGTGGTGGGCCCCGACGCCCAGGCTAAGGCCGCCGCCCTGAAGCCCGGCGAAATCCTCCTGCTTCAGAACACCCGCTTTGAGGAGGGCGAGACCAAGAACGATCCCGCTCTGGCTAAGGCCATGGCCGGCATGGCAGAGGTATATGTGTCTGACGCCTTCGGCGCTGTCCACCGCGCCCACGCCTCTACCGCCGGCGTGGCCGATTACCTGCCCGCCGTGTCCGGCTTCCTGATTCAGAAGGAGCTGGACTTCATCGGCGGCGCTCTGGCTAACCCCAAGCGGCCCCTGGTGGCGATTCTGGGCGGCTCCAAGGTGTCCTCCAAGATTGGGGTCATCAACAACCTGCTGGAGATTGCTGACACCATCATCATCGGCGGCGGCATGGCCTACACCTTCTCCGCCGCCCAGGGCGGCACTGTGGGCGACTCCCTGCTGGAGGCCGACTGGAAGGACTACGCCCTGGAGATGATCCAGAAGGCCAAGGACAAGGGCGTCAAGCTGCTGCTCCCGGTTGACACCGTCATCGCCGACAAGTTTGCCCCCGACGCTGACAGCAAAGTGGTCAAAACCGGCGAGATCCCCGACGGCTGGCAGGGCCTGGACATCGGTCCCGAGACAGTGAAGCTGTACTGCGACGCCGTGGCCGGCGCAGGCACCGTCATCTGGAACGGCCCCATGGGCGTGTTTGAGTTTGATAAGTTCGCTGCGGGTACCAAGGCGGTGGCTGAGGCCCTCAGCAGCACCGGCGCCATCACCATCATCGGCGGCGGCGCCGCCGCGCCCTTGAGGTGGTGTCCCTCGGTCTTGAAGACGGGGATGCCGCCGCCGCCGCAGGCCACCACCACCAGTCCGGCCTCCACCATATCCTG
>JAAWEX010000145.1 GCA_022794495.1 Lawsonibacter sp.
TAATTTCCCGGTTCCGTCATGTAGGGCAAGGGCTCTGCCCTTGCCTTTATAATCAAAGCAAGGATTGGTTTAGGCAGGGGCAGAGCCCCTGCCCTACATTACAGCGGTCGGTGCATTTCCGGACGCCAGACCGCAAGAAGAGGAATGAGCAATGCACAACGAATTAACCAAAATCGACCTGCAAAAGATGCGGGAGGAGCTGAACTACCGGCGGATCACCCTCCGGCCCCAGCTGCTGGAGGAGGTCAAGGCGGCCAGAGGCTTCGGCGACCTGAGCGAAAATTTTGAATACAAGGCGGCCAAGCAGGAGAAGAACAAGAACGAGAGCCGCATCCGCTATCTGGAGAACATGATTAAAACCGCACGGGTCATCGAGGACCACTCCGACAGCGACACGGTGGGCCTGTATGACAAGGTGACCATCTGGCTGGAGGAGGACGGGGAGGAGGAGACCTGGCAGGTGGTGACCACCGTTCGCCAGGACGTCTCCCACGGCCTCATCAGCAAGGAGAGTCCCATGGGCTCTGCCCTGATGGGGAAGAAGGTGGGGGACCGTTTTTTGGTCCAGGTGAACAAGGACTTTGGCTATTGGGCGGTGGTCCGCTCCATCGAAAAGGGCCGCGACGACGGTTCCGCCCAGCTGAATCGCTTTTGACGCTGCCCGTCAATATAGGAAAAACAGACCGCCTTATCAGGGCTCGCTTGAAAAATGTCAAAACGCCCAATCGGCGGTTCTCTATTTTTCAAGCAGCGCCTAATCGAATAAATTTCAGGCCTTAACCAGCTAAAATCTTGGAAATATCCAGCTCCTCCGCGTCGCTCCACAGCCGCTCTAAATCGTAGAACTTCCGGGCCTCGTCGGTGAACACGTGGACCACCACCGCAGAGAAATCCATCAGCAGCCAGGTGCCGCCCCGGTGGCCCTCGATGTGGTGGGCCCGCTCGCCGTTCTTCTCCGCCATCTCCTCGCAGACATCGGACATGGCCTTCACCTGGGTGTTAGAGGTGGCGGTGCAGATGACAAAGTAGTCGGCCAGAGTGGTAATTCCCTCCGTCTTCAACACCTTGATATCTCCGCCCTTTTTGCTGTCCAGCGCTTTGGCCAGCAGGATTGCCAGTTCGTAGGATTCCATTTTATTTCTCCTCTCTGAATGAATGTTTTCCCGCCATTCAAGCCGCGTCAGGGAGCATGGGCAGACCATCGGCGGCAATCTGGCCTCCGGTTTGGCTGTTTCCAGAGGGGTCCGGGAAAATCTGCCCAGGGTCGATATCCCCGATGCCCGGCGTGGTGTTGTCCGCGCCGGGATCAGCGGAGCTTCCGGGGTCGGGCTGGGTGCCGGGGTCTGTTGTGCTGGGATCTGTTGTGCTGGGATCTGTTGTGCTGGGATCTGTTGTGCTGGGATCGGGCTCGGTCCCCGGGTCGGTGTCCGTGCCGGGGTCCTCATCAGATTTGTCAGGCTCCACCGGGTCGGGCTTGGGGACATGGACCTGGGCCACCGCCGGGTCGGCCAGGGCGCCGTTGGTCACGCCGAAGCCGCCGCCTGATTTCTTGTACATCAGCTGCAAATCACTGCTTTTAATGTTGTCTACATAGGGGTTGAGCCCGCTGTTGAGCAGCTCCAGCATCTCCTTCTCCCGGACCAGCGCCAGAGCCGCTCCCTGGTAGGCGGTATTATCGTAGGGCATAGAGTCAAACTTCACGTTGTTCTCCACGTCCATCCCCACCGCCAGCTGGGCGAGGGCCAGGATATTGCCCACCGTCAGGTCGGTATCCACATTCTCGGTGAAAATCTGGACCAGAGAGGGCAGCTTGAGCAAAATCTCCGGGGTGAGGCACTTTTTCAGCACGGCGGTGAGGAAATCCCGCTGGATCTGAGTGCGCCCGCTGTCCCCCAGCTTGATGCTCTCGTCGTTGTTCTTCCGGAACCGGATGACCTCCATGGCGTCCTGGCCGTCCAGCAGGCGGTAGCCCGCCTTCTGGTGGATATGCAGGTCCTGGCCAGGGGTGGGGTCGTCGTAGTCCATGTCGTAGGGCACGTCAAAGTAGACCCCGTCGATGGCGTCCACCAGCCGGCCGATGGCCTCCCACTCCACCAGGACGTAGAAGTCGGGGTAGATGCCGGTAAGGCGGCTGACCTCCTGGCGCAGGGCGGCCATGCCCTTTTCCACTCGCTCCTTGTCCGGCAGGCTCTTGTCCCCCATGTTCCGGGCAAACGTCACGTTCAGCCGCTTCTGGGCCCCCCGCTTGGCGCTGGTGTTGGTCATGGTATCCCGCAGCAGGCTGATGGCGCTGACGTTCTTGCCCTTGGTGTCGTAGGTAATGAGGATCATGGTGTCGGTGGCTCCGCTCACCACGTCCCGGCCGCAGAGGAGGAAGGTGTAGTATCCCTCCTTCCGGCCGCTCCGGGCCACGTCGGGCAGCTCCGCCCCCTCGTAGGACACGTCCCCCGGCTGGCCCGGCTGGCTCTGGGAGGTATTTCCGCCGTTGGGGTTGTTGTTGAAGCCGGGGGGATCAGGCACATCCGGCAGCCGCATCCAGGACCGCAGGAACAGGCACAGGGCGATTACAAGCACGGCGATTACCGCCAGCACCTGAAACACCCGGTAGCGTATCCTGGCTCTCCGGTCCAGCCCGGCCACCCAGGCCCGGTAATCGCTCCACCACTTTTTCGGGGAAAACCCGCCGGGGGCCTCCCTCCTGCCTCGATACTCTTGATTTCCGCTCATCGTCTCACCCTTCTGTGGTCACACCGCGTTCTCTCAGCCAGGCCTGGGCCTGGAGGGTATTCTTGTGTACAGGCAGATCCCGGTCCTTCATCTCCTGCACGGTGATCTCCACCCCCAGGAGCAGGGCTCTGTCCAGGTCGCTGTAGGCCAGCTCCCGCAGCCGCTCCACCCCGTCAAAGCTCCGGTTGGGCTCCATGTAGTCGGCCACGTACAAAATTTTCTCTAAGGTGGTCATATCCGCCTTGGCGGTGGTGTGCCAGAATATGGCCTCATACACCTCATCAGGTTCTCCAAAAACATGCCTGGCAATACACGCCCCGGTTTTGGAGTGGAGCAGCTTGGGGGCGGCGCGCTCCAGGTCGTCCAGCGGCACCCCGTACTGTTCACAGATGGCGATGTGCTCCTCGCCGGACAGATACTTGGTGCAGTCGTGGAGGATGCCTGCACGGCGGGCCATGTCCTCGTCCGCCCCCCAGCGGCGGGCCAGACGGACCGCCTCCTCCTCCGTCCCCCGGATGTGGCGCACCCGTTTCTCCAGCACCATGGAGCAGGAGCAGGCCCGCAGCTCCGGGATGTCCAGGTGCTTCAGGTCGGCGCGGGTGCCGTAGAGCCCATTCATCAGAATATACCCGTATACCGAGGGGTGGAGGTACTCCGCTCCCTTCCCCTCTGCCAGCAGCTCCCGCAGCCGGGTGGAGGACACATCCACCAGCCCCGGCAGGGCAATGGTGGTAATCCTCGCGCCGGGGAAGGTCTTTTCCAGATGCTCCCGCTGGGGGGCGAAGGCCGCTTCTCCATCCTGCTCCGTGCGGCCGAAGGCACAAATTCCCGCCAGCTCCAGAATGCGCCCCGGCTCATGCCACAGATGGAGCGTGAGAAACATGTCCGTCCCCATGAGCAGCCACAGCTCCGCGCCGGGATACGCCTCTTTCAGCTGGGCCAGGGTGTCGGCGGTGTAGCTCTTCCCCTCCCGGTCCAGCTCCAGGCTGGACACCTCCAGTTTCTCAGGCAGCAGCAGGGCGTCTGCCAGCTTGGCCGCCATGCTTAGCCGGTGCTCCGGGGCCGGGGTGCCCTCCGGCAGCTCCTTGTGGGGCGGGATGGACGCCGGGATAATCAGCAGCTTATCCAGTCCCAGCGCGGAGATGGCCGTTCTGGCCGCCGCCAGATGCCCCAGGTGGGGCGGGTTGAAGGTTCCGCCATAAATTCCGATTTTCAATGGGAACACCACCTTTGTTCCAATTTTTTGCCCTTGCCCTATGTCTGTTTTTTCTTGTCGCTCACCAATACAATTTTATCCTTTTTGTCCTTTTTATGACTTGGACGAAATAAAACGAATTTTGTTCCAATTACCTGGACAATTTCGCTCCTCGTCAGGGGGGCCAGCTCCTCCGCCGCCTCACGGGCCGACATCAGGGAGCTCTCCAGCACCCTGCCCTTGATGAGCTCCCGGGCCTCCAGGGCGTCGTTGGCCTGCTTCACCAGGTTGTCCCCGATGCCGTCCTTGCCCACGATCAAAATTGTGTCGATGCTGTTGGCCAGGCCCCGCAGCTGAGCCCGCTGTTTGCTTGTTAAATCCATATTCTACCCTCGTTTTCGGCTATTTTGTAGGGCGTGACCACTGGGCACGCCGTTTTGCAATCACAGGCGG
>JAAWEX010000146.1 GCA_022794495.1 Lawsonibacter sp.
CCTCCGGCGAAAAGAGGCGGCTCTATTCCCAGCCCCGGCACGGCAGGAACAGTGCCAGGCTCCCGTACACCGCCGGGCCAGAAGCTGGGCGGCGGACCAACCTTACAGAAAGCTATGAGACAAGGGACACAGTGTCGGGGCCATCATCCAGCGGCTGAATGAGGAGGCGGACACAGCCCGGCGCTATTTGGATATGTGCGAACTGGAGGTGCTGGAGCCCCAGTTCTCCGACGACTTCATCCTGAAACTGCTCTATGAGATCATCAACAAGCGCACCAGCCAGCGGGTCAAGCTGCCCGAGGGTATCTTTGACATGACCACCGCTATTCATGGGATTTATGAAGAATGAGCCGCAGCCCATAGGCTACGGCTCATTGGCCTGCTCCTCAGAGGCAAGCTGCTCATCACAAAATTGCCTCAACTCGGGGATATCGTATGTGGCTACAGCCCAAACAATTTTCAGATTGACATTGCCATAATCATGAACAACGATATTCCGCATCTCTCTAATTTGTTTCCATTGTATGCGATTTTTGGTGCTGTCGCGGTATTCCTGCGTGAGACTGACGGCTAATTCACCTATCTGCAAAATACAGAAAGCAACAGCGTGCTGATAATGGGAATCAGACAGAAAATCCTCAAGGGATGAGCCATAGCGACAAATAGAGCTTTGAATATCTTCGCAATATTGCTTAATCCGTTTAAGCCGCTGGAGGTCACGCAACAGCATAGATTTCCCGCCTTTCCTTTTGAACGGCCTCCCTGAAATCAGCATCGCTCTTATGTTGAGCGGGCAGGTCTAAGCCGCTTACGGGCACCATATCAATATCTTTTTCCAACGCATCTCTTAAGTCGCCGTATAGGCCTCCATAGGCAAACCCACGAAGACCGGAATCTGTGTCATCTATTACCAGATCCACGTCACTGTCTTCCCGGGCCTCACCCCGGGCATAGGAACCAAAGACATATACCGCACGAAGATGGTACTTTTCTGCGACAGGCCGGATACGCTGCGCAATTTCGTCCAAGGTATAGACCATATATCCCCACCTCCTAGTATCTATTCACCTATTATTATACTCATTTTTTGATAGGATTTCAAGTAAGGAGCGATATCATGCCAAAGAAAATAACAAAGCCGCCTGCAAAGACGGCAAAAAAGAAGAAACCTCCGGTCAAAAAACAGGACCAGAAGTTTTCCCTCAAGCGCCTGATTATGGGCGAGGAGAAGCCCGACCTCACGGAACTGGAGGCCGGGTCTACCACCGTCCTGGACATTCTCTCTCCTACCACCATCGACACCAAAAGCCGTGACTGCATCGTAGTGGACGGCATTTTTCATGCCTATCTCTATGTGGCCGGCTACGGCTACTCCACTACCGTGGGCTCCTGCTGGCTGGCCCCGTTAGTGGAGGCCGGGGAGGGCGTCAACCTCAGCTTTATTTTCAAGCGCCAGCCGAAGGAAAAGATTCTGTCCAAGATCGCCCAGACCACCATGGTCAACCGCTCCCGAATGCGGGACGTGGGCGACACCCGCCAGGACTTCGAGGAGTTGGACAGCGCCATCAGCTCCGGCCTCTACCTGAAGGACGCCATGAACAGGCAAGGAGAAGATTTCTACTACATGCACACGCTAGTTGAAGTTACCGCCGAGGACGCGGAGACCCTGGAGCAGCGGGTGACGGCGGTAGAGAAGCTGTGTGTGTCCATCGACATGATCGCCCGGCGGTGTGACTATAAAAATGAGCAGGCTTTCCTCTCCATGCTCCCGTTGCAGGCCCTGGACCCGGACGTGGAACGCAAATCCCGGCGCAACGCTCTGACAAGCGGGGTGGCGGCGGCCTTCCCCTTTGCCTCCTATGAGCTCAGCGACCGCAACGGGATATTCCTGGGGCTGAACCTCTACAACCGCTCCCCGGCGTTCCTGGACCCCTACGATGACTATAAGTACACCAACGGCAACTGCTGGGCGGGCTGTACCTACGGCTGTCGCCGTCCTCCAAAGACTGCCCCAACATCATGGCCATCCGGAGAAAATCCCTGGACAGCTACGCCGGACTTCGTGACATGGCCGCCCGGGACGACTCGGTGCTGGCCCGGTACGTCACCGGCTCTGCCTCGGCTATGGGGCAGCGGAACGACATCGACCTGGACAACAAGTACATCGTTCTGGACACTTCCGGGATGCCCGATGACCTGCTGCTCCCCGGTATCTTCTGGGCTACCGACGTGGCAAACGACCTCATCATGGATGCCGGCGGCGACCTGTCCGCCCTCATCGCCGATGAGCTGTGGTCCCTGGTGGGGGCCAACTCCAACCCCCTGGCCGCCGGCTTCGTCCAGGAGCTGGTGGTGGACGCCGCCCGGCAGGTGGGCGTTCTTGGGGCCTTGGCTGACAGCAATATGGCCCCTGAGAAATTGCAGCGGACGCTGGAGCAGACCTCTGGGCAGTTTGAACGCTCTACCTTGGAGGTGCGAAAGCTGTGTGAGCGGCACAGTCCTGAGGTGGGTGGCTACGGCAGCCGCCCGGTGCTCCCCCGGATGGAGACCGCCGGTTTTGTGGAGCGGTTCGGCTACGGCTGGCTCCACATCCAGCTGAACACCCTGCTGCCCCACTGCCGCTACCAGACCTCCGACTGGCTCAGCGATACCATCCGCCGACTACTGGATGAATATGAAGCTGGCGGGAGTGAGCTGCCCTTTTTCAAAGAGGCCATGCTGGTGATCGACGAACACTGCGGGATCAAGGGCCGGCACATCTTTGACCAGGACAACAAGGGCTGGAAGGCAGTGAGTAACGCGATCAAAGGTCGGCTCATCCCCGACAACGACCAGCATACCCTGGCCCTGGCGCTGCTGTCCACTCCGGTAGAGCAAGATAATTTGCTGAGTATGGGACTGATTCAGTTTCACGAAAAGAGCGGGGCATTTACTCTTACCCGCAAAGGCCGTTCAGTTTTACAGAGAATATTATTCCTGCCAGACCTGACCAGGTCCTATCATAAAGACGCGGTTGACCGCCGCCTGAGATTGACAAATCTGGCGCTCACAGCCTACAAGGGTGACGTCAATATTTTTACGACAGCACCGGAAGAATTGAGTAATTCCCCCACACTGTTCCTGTCCGCTATTACAAGGGGGCGTGGGGCTAACCCCTGGGGCAGCACCCGGGTAGCGGCCATCGCCCACCTGGGGGATATGTTCTGCGCCGCTTGGACACCGCCATCCGGGCCGCCCATGAACGAGGCTTGAACCGGATTGCCGTCGCCGCCTTGGAGAAACAGGCCAAGACGGTCCTGATCCCCCGCTACCAGGACACGGGGCGGGCCCAGGTTATTTGCCCTGACCGGCGAGGCCATCTCACAGGTCACCGGCCGGCCGCCTGTTCCGTACACCCCGCCACATACCCAATTCCTTACCGAGAAAGGAGAGGTTGTCGATGCTCCGCCCATCCGAATACCTGGCAAAGCTGGAGGACAGGCTGGTGGAAAAGCTCGGCCCCTGGTTTGAGCGGGAAATCCCGGGGCTTCATCATCCCCTTCATGCTGGGCTGCGCCCGGCGGGGAGAGTCCATTTTTATTACTGATCCGAAGGCTGAACTCTGGGAAAAAATGTCAGATTATTTCAAAGATCACGGCTACTGTGTCCGGGCGGTGAACTTTTTGGATATGGCCCACTCAGACGGCTGGAACTGCCTGTACTCGTTGGACAAGGAGACCCAGCTGGTGCAGACAGTGGCCAACACCATCATCCAGAACACCTCCGGCCCCAAGGAGGCGGACGACTTCTGGAGCCGGGCGGAGCTGAATCTGCTTATGGCCCTCATCCACTACATCTGCAACCTGAAGGGCGCCAACGGCAAGCTGCTGCCCATCGAACAGAGGGGATTGGGGGATGTGTACCAGCTGCTGGCCAACAAGAGTATCCAGGAGATCAACCGCACCCTGGCCCAGCTCCCCCCGGAGCATCCGGGGCTTCAACATGAGCTGTCAGGTAGTGGTGCAGAGCCTCAGCCAGTGGCAGGAAAAGTACCCCGGCAAGGAGTGGGAGAATCAACTGGCTACCTTCGACCAGACCCTCTACATGGGCTGCAACGATCTGACCTCGGCGGAGTACATTTCCAAGAAGTGCGGTAAGGTGACCATCTCCGTGACCAACAATCAGATGCCCCTCATGCCCCTGTTCTCCCCGGTCTACACCTCCACCCGGCCCTACTCCCAGACCCGGAGCAACACCCAGCGGGAGCTTATGCAGCCGGATGAAATCCTCCGCTTGGACCGGCGGCAGTGTATTGCCCTGTTTCAAGGTCACAAGCCCGCCCTGCTCTACAAG
>JAAWEX010000147.1 GCA_022794495.1 Lawsonibacter sp.
CCGGACAAAGGCGGGGCCGTCCTTCACCCTCAGCACGAAACGGGTGGGGTCCAAAGAGAAGCCCCGGTATGGCCGGTCGGTCAGGCTGGGAAAGCTCTGCCGCAGCTCCGCCACCCGAACGGCGACCCGCTGGTACTTCTCCGTGCCCCACCGCAGCATCCAATCTCGGACTGAATCCAGGGAGGCCAGCATGGGGTAGGAGGGACTGGAGGTGCCAAAAATGGAGGCGGTCCGCCGCACCAGGTCGGGGTCGAAGCCGCTGGCGAAGAGCAGGGCAGATTGTCCCATGGCGGGGAGGGTCTTGTGGGCGGAGACAGCCACCACGTCCGCCCCCCAGAAGGGGGCCAGCCCCAGAAAGGGCAGGTGGGCTCCGTGGGCCCCGTCCACAAAGAGCTTTCCCCCTCGGGCGTGGACAAGCCGGGCAATGGCCCCGGTATTTGACAACACACCGGCATATGTAGGAGAAGTAATACACACCGTTTTGATCTCCGGATGCTCCTCCAGGGCTCGCTCCACATCCTCCGGGGATACTGGGCCGATTAAATTCTCATTCCCCAGCCAGGGGCGCTCCAGATAGACTGGCTCTAAATCCAGCAGAGCCAGGGCGTTGAAGGCCGAGCGGTGGCAGTTCCGGTCCATGAGCACCTTATCCCCCGGCTTACAGCACAGGGCCAGCCCGGTGTGGACCCCCATGGTGGACCCACCTGTGAGAAACTGGCACTGGTCAAAGCCAAACAGCTCCGCCCACAGGGCCTGGGCGGAGTCGAAGGGCTCGCCGGCCTCGTAGAGGTTGCCCGTCTCGGGCAGCTCGGTGACATCAATGGGGGCCATCCACCTCAGATCCGAGGGCTGGTAGATGATTCCCTTGTGTCCCGGCATGTGGAAGCGGAGGGGCTCCCGGTCGGCGTAGCCGCGCAGGGCATCGTAGAGAGGAGTGGGCATAATATGACCTCCAAAAAAGGCGGAAGGGTCTCCCCTTCCGCCTTTTTGATTATTTCTGATGGGGCGCGTAAGCCACCACGGTGCGGCGGTTGGGCTCCACGCCGGTGGAGTATGTGGTGACGCCCTTGTAATCCTGAAGCGCGGTATGAATCACGTGGCGCTCATAGGCGTTCATAGGCTCCAGAGTCATATTCTTCCGGTATTTCATCACCTTGCCCGCAACCTTAATCGCCAGCCGCTGGAGGGACTCCTCCCGTTTGGCCCGGTAGCCCTCGGCGTCCACATGGATGCGCACCCGCTTGGACTGGCCCCGGTTGACGGTGTAGCTGGTGAGCTGCTGGATGGCATCCAGGGTCTCGCCCCGGCGGCCGATAATGGCGCCCAGGTCCTGGCCCTGGAGGATTACCTTATAGTTCCCCTCATTGGTGACAAAAATCTCCGGGGTGGCCTGAACTCTCATATGCTCCATCAGGCCGGTGAGAAAGGCCTGGATACGGTTGGCCCTCTCGTCGTCAGGGGCGGCGGGGTCCATGGTGACCGGCTCCCGGGGCGCGGGGGCGCTGCCGATGAGCACCTCATCCCCCGCCTGGAGGCGGCTCTCCTGCCGCCGGGGGCGCTCCCGGCGCTCCTGCCGGGGCCTGGGCGGAGCCATGCCCGGCTTGGCGGACAGGATGGTCTCCTCCTCTGCCGGAGCAGCAGCGGGGACCTCCTCTTTTTTGGGCGCTTCCTTGACGGCGGGAGACGGGGTGACCTTCGCCGCGGGGACGGCGGCCTGTTTCTTGGGCTCCTCTTTGGGCGCCTCCTTTTCCACAAGGACCTCGTCTGTGATGGGACGGGCCACGCCGTCCACCTCCTGATAGCTCACCCGGACCTTGGCCGGGTTGCTTCCAAAGCCCAAAAATCCGGACTTGGCCCGCTCAATGACCTCCACAGACACGTCGTCCCGGTCCAGACCCAGCTGGAACAGGGCGGCCGAAATGGCGTCCTCCTCGGAGCGCCCAGTGGTTTCAATCCATTTCAACATCCTTTAGCCCTCCTTATCTGCATCCTCATCCACTTCCACTTCGATCTCCTCCATCTCGACCTCAATCTCTTCGGTTTCGACCGGGGCGGGGGCAATCTCTGGGGTCTGAGGCTGAACAGGGGTTTCCGGGGCCTGAACAGCCTCGGGCTGAGGGGTATCCTGGCTGGGCTCCTCCTTGGCGGGCTTCTCCGCCTTGGCCTTCTTTCCGCCCTTGCCGGCGGCTTTGGCCTGGGCGATGGCCCGGAAGAGCTCGTCGGGGTCGGTGTAAGGAGTCACGCCGCCGTAGCGGCCGGGGATGTAGGAGCGGCCGCGGGCATAGGCCCGGATGCCCTCCCGGCTGTCCTCCTTGTTGACGCCCTCCTGATCCGGCTCGTCGTCCTTCTTCTGGGCGGGCTTCTTCTTGCCCCGGTTCTTCTTCTCCTCCTCAAGGCGGCGCTGGCGCTCCAGCCGGGCCTCCTCCTTGCGGCGCTTCTCCTCTTCCTTCTCCTCGGCCTCCCGCCTCTCGGCGGCCTCTCTGGCAGCCTCGTAGTCCTTTTTGAGCATTTTTCCGCAGATATACTCCTGAATCATGGTGACAAAATACTGAGCGATCCAGTAGACAGACAGGCCGGCCGGGACGGTGAAGCCAATCCACAGGGACATAACAGGCATCATCCACAGCAGCATCTTATTGGTGCTGTCCAGCTGGGCGTTTTGGGCCTGGTTGTTCATCCGGCTGGTGGACATTGAGACCTTCATGGACAGGAACGACACGCCCACAGAGATGATGGGCAAAAGGAACAGGCCCACAGAGCCGGGAGTTATGCCGCCGGCCCAGAATTTCCAGGTGGGAATCTTGGAGAGGTCAATCCCCAAAAAGTTGAAGTTCAGCACAAACAGGCCGTCCGCCCCCACGGCGGCCCTGAGGGCCTCCAAATTCTCCGGCTTGACCAGAGAGAGCAGATGCAGCTGATTGTAAGCGCCGTTCTGGAAGATGTGATTGATCTTGCCATCCGCCAGCTGCTGCACCAGCTTTTCCATCGCCTCCGGGCTCATAAAGCCGCTGGTCACGGCCACCTCCTGCCAGTTCAGCTGGGTGGCCAGGGCCTGGATCTGCTCGGTGGACATGCCCATAAAATAGGTCAGGGGCTCCCGGATGATACCGTACAGGGCAATGAGCACAAACATGGGGATGAGGGACCAGACGCAGCCCCCCATGGGGTTGACGTGCTCCTTTTCATAGAGCTTCTGGAGCTCCAGGTTATAGCGCTCCCGGTCCTTGCCGTACTGCTTTTGCAGCTTCTGCATCTTCTCAGAGAGCATGGTGGTCTGGATCATGCTCTTCTTGCTCTTCAGCGTAACCGGGAAGAGAATCAGCTTGATGACGATGGCGAACAGGATCAGGGCCAGGCCATAGCTGCTGAACAGGTTATAGAAAAATAACAGCAGCCAGGCAAAGGGTCGTAAAATAATAACCACTCAATTTACCTCCGCATTTTCAGTAGGGGCCGCCGCCCTGGACGGCCCTTCTCCATGCCAAGGACGGGGCGGCTCAAGAGCCCGCCCCCTACGGCACAGGGTCGTACTCCACAGACTTCTGCCTGTGGAAGGGATGGCACCGCGACAGTCTGCGCAGGGCCAGCCAGCCTCCCTTAAAAGCGCCGTATTTCTTCACCGCCTCCAGAGCGTACTCCGAGCAGGTGGGGATAAAGCGGCAGCAGGGGGGGCGCAGGGGCGAGACGCTTTGCCGGTAAAACCGGATCAAAATCAACAGCAGGGATTTCATTAGGGCTTGTCCCCCTTCGGGAGGACCAGACCCAGCTTTTTTGTCAGCTGAACAAAGCTGCGCTCCAGCTCAGCGTAGCGGCCGTAGATCACCCGGGTACGGGCTACGATGACGATATCATAGCCGGCGGCCAGTCTGGCCTCGTGGGTGCGGTACAGCGCCCGGATGCGGCGGCGGGCCCGGTTGCGCTTGACGGCGTTGCCCAGCTTTACCCCGGTGGTGATGCCCAGGCGGTTTTCCGGCCGACCGGTCCTTCGGCAGTAGATGACAAAATAGGGGGAAACGGCGCTTTTTCCTTTGTTATACAGTCGCCGGAATTCATGATTTTGCTTTAAAGAAACGGTATGCTCCATGTTCTCCCCCACATGCACATATAGGGCGGGGGAATTCCTCCCACGCCCCTGCTGTGTGCGTATTAAAACTGTGTCCTCTTATCCCGTCTTGCCGAAAGGCCGGCTTTCACCTGCTCTTAGTAAGTCAGGCGGGCGCGGCCCTTAGCGCGGCGGCGGGCCAGCACCTTGCGGCCATTGCGGGTGGCCATACGCTTGCGGAAGCCGTGCTCCTTGGAGCGCTGACGCTTTTTGGGCTGATAGGTA
>JAAWEX010000148.1 GCA_022794495.1 Lawsonibacter sp.
TGGACTGCTATATGACCTTTAAGGGCATGAAGGCAATTTTTGAAGCGCTGTAATTAGAGAAGAGCCCGCCATCCGGCGGGCTCCTCTCTGGTTATTTCAATTTCTTTTCCAGCTTGCGCACCTTGATGGCCAGAACGGCGCAGACAATCAGCAGGAGAATGGGGACGCCCAGGGCGAAAAAGGTCTCCAGCGGGTTGAGGGTGGAGGTGGCGGTGAGGATAGCGGTGGGGCCGTCCGCTCCGCCGATGATGTCGCCCGCGATGGGGGAGAGGTAGATTCCCCTCACCAGCTCCGACCACACCGAGCTGAAAAAGGTGGTGAACAGCCACAGCAGGCTCATCGCGCCGCCGCCGGTCAGAAACCACCGGAACAGCCGTAAGTACCTCCGGGCGGTGGACCGCTCCAGCCGGTCCATGGCTTGGGAGACCGCCGCGTCCGCCTCGGCCACGGTGAGGGTGTCCGCCTCCTGGCGTTTGCCCTGCATCAGCTCCACCAGCGACACCCCCAGCGCCTGGGCCAGGGGCTCCAGCAGCTTTACGTCGGGGAACCCCTTGCCCGTCTCCCATTTTGAAACCGCCTTGTCGGTGACGTTCAGCTTGTCGGCCAGCTCCTTTTGGGTGAGTCCCATTTCCTTCCTCATCTGAGCAAGGAAGGTTCCAAAGCGTTCGTTGTCCATGCAATTCGCTCCTTTCGATGCTCCAAGTTTAGCGCAGGACAGGAAAAAAGGCAACCTACGAAAAGTAGAGCGGTATTTTTGGTGTAAGAATCCCGTTTTTGGCGCAGACTATACCAAAAAAGGAGGGAACATCCATGGATGAGGAAAAAGACCAGCTGCCCCAGGAGGAGGATATCCAGCCCATCATAGACCTGGGGTCATCAATCATCCGGGGGGACCGGGGGACCGTCTATGTGCTGACCATTGTGGGGCAGATCGAGGGCCACCAGTTGCTGCCCCCCACCAGCAAGAGCACCAAATACGAGCATGTTCTGCCCCTGCTGGCCACCATCGAGGGCAGCGGGGAGATCGACGGCCTGCTCATCCTGCTGAACAACGGCGGGGGAGATGTGGAGGCCGGGCTGGCCATCGCGGAGGTGATCGCCTCCATGTCCAAGCCCACCGTCTCCCTGGTGCTGGGGGGGAGCCACTCCATCGGGGTGCCCCTGGCGGTGTCGGCAAAGCAATCCTTCATCGCCCCCTCAGCTGCCATGACCATCCATCCGGTGCGGCTCAACGGCCTGGTCATCGGCGTGCCCCAGACCTTCTACTACTTCGAGCGCATCCAGGAGCGGATCTTGCAGTTTGTCACCGCCAACAGCCAGATCAAGCGGGAGGCCTTTACCAAGCTGATGCTCCAGACCGGGGAGCTGGCCGCCGACGTGGGCAGCGTGATCTACGGCGAGGAGGCGGTGGAGCTGGGCCTCATCGACCGCATCGGCGGGCTGTCTGACGCGCTGGAGCGTCTGTATGAGATGATTGAGGCGCACAAGACGCAGGGGGCGGGCGCTGTCCCGCCCCGCTCCGCTGCAACGGCCCCTTAACAGCTGGAAACAAAAAGCCGGGGAATATCCCCGGCTTCTGGTATAAGTTATTCCTTTTTAGTGGGCATTTTGCCCCCGGAAATAAAAAGGCTGGAATTTTCCCCCGGCTTGTGCTAATATAATCATGAGTAATTTTATGGGCGTCCGCCCATTTAGGGGGTACATAATTTTGACCTACTTCATGTCTGCCATCCTGGGTTTTGTCCAGGGTGTGGCCGAATTTCTGCCCATCTCCAGCTCGGGGCACCTCACGCTGTTCCAGCACTTCTTCGGCATGGAGGAGCCCGACCAGCTTTTCAACGTCCTGCTCCACTTTGCCACGCTGCTGGCGGTGTGTGTGGTCTACTGGCGGGACATCTGGGAGATGATTGTGGAGTTTTTCGCCTTCTTCGCCGATCTGTTTTCCCACCGGCGCTGCCGGGGCAACCCCCCGGAGGCCCGGCGGATGGTGCTGCTTATCATTGTGGGCACCCTGCCCCTGTTTTTGGTGCTGCCCATCAAGGACAAGGTGGAGGCCTTTGGCAGCAACCCCCTCTTCGTCTGCGGGGCCCTGCTGGCAACCGGCTGCATCCTCTTCCTCTCAGACCAGATGGCGCGGGGACGCAAGACCGCCCGAAACGCCACGCTCCTGGACGTGCTGCTGGTGGGCGCGGCCCAGGGCTGCGCCACCATCCCGGGGCTGTCCCGCTCCGGCTGCACCATCTCGGCCGGGATGGCCCGGGGATTCGACCGGAAATTTGCCGTGCGCTACTCCTTCCTCATGTCCCTGCCCGCCGTGCTGGGGGCCACCCTGCTGGAGGTGCTGGACGTGATGGAGCTGGAGGGGGGCTTCCCGGCGGAGAATCTGCCCAAATATCTGCTGGGGATGGCTGTGGCCGCTGTGGTGGGCTATTTCTCCATCCAACTGGTCAAGCTGCTGGCGGACAAGGGCCGCTTTGGGGCCTTCGCCTTCTACTGCTGGGGGGCGGGCGCGCTGTTTATCCTGCTGAATATCATGGGCTGGAGCTTTGTGCCGGCGGCGTAAGCGAGAAAGGAACGAATACAAATGGCGACACAAAAGAAATCAGGGGGGAGCCGGGCCGCCTCCGGCCGCTCCTCCTCTAACACGGGGGGCCGCCGGGCCGCGCCCAAGGGAAAAAGCAAGGGCCGGCAGGCCCAGCCCTACCGCCGGGAGATCGGGGGCGTGGCCTGTTTCCTGCTGGCCATCTTCGCCGGTCTGGGCTGTTTCAGCGTGGAGGCCATCTTCATCGACCTGTTCTGCGGCCTCATCAAGGGTCTGCTGGGCTACGGCTTCTGGCTGACTCCGCCCGCCCTGCTGCTGGGGGCCTACATCCTCCTGTTTCACCGGGGCCGCCCGGTGGGGCTACGGCTGACCTGCGCGCTGCTGCTGCCCCTGGCCTTCTCCTGCCTGTTCCACGCCATGCTGGCCCAGCCCCTGGAGTGGAACGCCCAGCTGTGGGGCGCGCTCACCGAGAGCGGCAGGCTGATGCAGTCCGGCGGCGCGCTGGGCGGGGTGATCGGCCAGGGCTTTTCCGCCCTGTTTACCCGGTTCGGCGCGGCTGTTGTCCTGCTGCTGCTGGGTCTGCTGGCCGGGCTGACCGCCTTTAACCGCACTGTTATGGATGTGGCCGACTGGATTTTCTCCCGTCCGCGCTATGAGTATGAGCCGGAGCCGGAGCCCGCTCCCCGCCGGGAGCGCCGTCCGGCCCGAAACAGCCGGGAGCAGCGCTTCGAGGAGCCCGCTCAGCCCAGGGCCGGGACCGCTCCCCGGTCCGCCATCGACATCCCGGTGGAGGACGGCCCGCTGGTGGGCAGGGAGCCCCCCAAGGAGAAGAAGAAAGGGTTCTTCAACCGCAGCGCCCGGGTGCCGGCGCCGGACCAGCTCCTCCGCACCGGACAGGCCGCCCAGGAGGCCCAGACCCATGAGGAGGAGTCCGGGGGCCCGGAGCAGGTATCCCCTGTTCTGGGGTACACCCCCACCCCCGACCCCGGATTTCCCGCCATCTCCAAGCCGGAGCCCATTACCGCCCCGGGACATGCCGCGGTGCGGGCGGACGCTGTCCGCCCGCTGGAGGAGGAGCGGGCGGATAATATCCACCCCCACAGCGCCGGAGGGAAGGCGGAGGAGCCCCTTGCCCCGCCCGCCGAGGCCCCGCTCCCGCCCCTGCCGCCCACGCCGCCTGTGGTCCGGACGCCTGCCGCCCCTGTCATGGAAAAGGTGACCGCGCAGGAGGCCGCCAGCCAGGCCGCCCAGGTGGAGGAGGAGATCCGGCAGAACATCGGCCAGGGGACGCCCCCCTACCAGTATCCTCCCCTGTCCCTGCTCAGCGAGAGCGCCGGGGAGATCGGGGGAGAGGCCCTGGGGGAGCTGAACGCCAACCGCCAGCGGCTGGGGGACACCATCCACTCCTTTGGCATCGACGCCAACATCGTCAATGTAGTCCGGGGGCCTTCCGTTACCCGGTATGAGCTGGCCTTGGAGCAGGGGGTCAAGCTGAACAAGCTGACCAACCTGGCCGACGATATCGCCCTGGCCCTGGGGGCCACCGGCGTCCGCATCGCCCCCATCCCCGACAAAATCTCGGTGGTGGGCATCGAGGTGCCCAACAAGGTGGTCTCTCCGGTGAGCATCCACGAGGTCATCGGGTCTGTCAGCTTCACCAGCAGCCGGGCGAAGACCTCCTTTGCCGTGGGCAAGGACATCAGCGGCCAGGCCATCGTAGGGGACATCGGCAGGCTGCCCCACCTGCTCATCGCCGGCACCACCGGCTCGGGCAA
>JAAWEX010000149.1 GCA_022794495.1 Lawsonibacter sp.
ACCACCGCCATCAACCTGGCGGCGGAGAAGATGGGCTTTGCCTTTTTGCAGGAGAGCGGCGTCTCCCGCACCCCCTACCTGGACCGGCTGGCCTGCTTCACCGTGGGCGAGCCGCCGCTGACCTGCCTGCTGGCGGTGGTCTATAAGAAAAACGGCTTTCTCTCCCCCGCCGCCCGGACTCTCATCGACCTCATCCGGGCGTTTTACAGCCGGTATGACCAGGGTGCGGAGTAAAAAAAGCCCCCTCACAGGGGTGCTGCCACAGCGCATGTAGGGGCGCATAGTATGCGCCCGCGGGCGGCTAATAGCCGCCCCTACAGGTTTTTTGCGGCGATACCTCAACGAGGGAGATTTTTTTGTCCTATCAGCCAGACCGCGCCCCCCGCCTGGTAGGCGGCGAGGTCCCAGGGGTCGAAGACGGCCCCCGGCTTCCACAGGGGGGCCAGCACCTCCCACACAAAGCCGCAGGCCAGCAGCAGAGGGACGGTCTGCCGCCAGGAGCGGATGGGGGGCAGCCGGCCCAGCCGGAGCAGCAGGTCGGCCCAGGCCGCGATGGCCGCTCCGGCGAAGAGGTCGTTGGCGTAGCAGGTTAAAAACCAGCCCAGCCAGCCGCCGGCAGCAGGGGACAGCCACAGCCGGTTGGCCAGGTAGAAGCCCCCCGCCGCGATGAGGACGGCCAGGTCGAAGCGCTTTCCGCTCACAGGAACGAGAGGATCAGCACCCCTGCCACAATACCAACCACTACGGCCAGCACTGTCATGCCGAAGGTCATCGGCTCCTTGGGGCCGGACAGGATCAGATTGTTGGGGTCGATGCCCGGGTAACCCTCCAGAATCCGGGGATCGGTCTCGTCGGTGTCCTGGAGAAAGAGAAAGCGGGTGGGGTAGCCGAGGGCGTCCCAGGCGTGGTAGACCTCCTCCTTGGTGAGTCCTGTGCCCAGCACCACCGGGGCGGAGTTGGCCAGTTCCTCGGCTCCGCGGTAGTCCAGCTCTCTGCTCAGGGGCGGGGCGCGGAAAATTCCGCTTTTGGACAGGCGGACCAGGTCGGACTGCACAGAGTTATCCGTATACGGTCGGTTCTTCAGCAGGACGGTGTAGCCCTTGGGCCGCTCCCCCCGCAGGCTGCGGCCGCAGCTGGGACAGAACTGGTCCAGGCCGCTGACAATGGTCTGACAGCCGGGGCACCGCTCCGGGGCGGAGCCCTGGGCGGACTCCTCCCCCAGCAGCAGCCAGTCAGAGGACACGCCCAGCAGCCGGCACATCTGGGCCACATAGGCCACGTCCGGGTTGGTCTGGTCCGACTCCCACTTGCTCACCGCCTGCCGGGACACCCCCAGCTTATCACCCAGCTGCTCCTGAGACAGCCCCGCCTGCTTCCGGGCCAGGGCAATACGTTCTCCTAGTGTCATGTTATCTCCCTCCTTTTCTGTCTCCAGCATACCAAAAACGGGGCCTGTTGGCAAGAAAAGAAAGCTGGAAACTTGTCAACCCCAGGTTGACACAGGGATTTTGCGGAAAAAATTGTCCGAGCCCTTGACACAAACCGCCGGGGATGCTAATATACTGTACTATCAGCGCGAAGAACGGAAAAGTAATATCCTGTCCGGCTGACAGAGAGGGCCCCTCACCGGCTGTAAGGGGGCCTGAGACGGGGGATGTGAAGTGCGTCCGGGAGCGCGGCGGGCAATGCCGCCCGGTTTGGCCCCGATAGCGGCCAGTCGAGTGAAAAATGAGAGTGGAACCGCGTGTAATCGCCTCTTATGCCTATGGCATAAGGGCGTTTTTTATTTGCCTCCCCCGCTGCGGGGGGACACTGTAGGGGCGGACATTGTCCGCCCGCGGGCGCGCAATGCGCGCAAATGGAGGTAACCGAATGTTCAAAGCCTTAAACGAGACGCTGGAGGCCTATCAGCGCCGGGACCCGGCCGCCCGGTCCAAGCTGGAGATTTTCCTGCTTTATCAGGGCGTCCACGCCACCCTGTACCACCGGCTGGCCCACTGGCTGTACCGCCGGAACTGGAAGTTTTTGGCCCGTTTGATCTCCCAATGGTCCCGGTTCTGGACGGGCATTGAGATTCACCCCGGAGCTAAAATCGGCCGGCGGTTCGTCATCGACCACGGCATGGGCATCGTCATCGGCGAGACCGCCGAGGTGGGGGACGACGTGCTCATCTACCATGGGGTCACCCTGGGGGGCACCGGCAAGGACCAGGGCAAGCGGCACCCCACCATTGGAAATAACGTGCTGATCTCCTGCGGGGCCAAGGTGCTGGGCCCCTTCAAGGTGGGGAATAACGCCCGTATCGCCGCCAACGCCGTGGTCCTCTCCGAGGTCCCGGAGAACGCCACTGCCGTGGGCATCCCCGCCCAGATCGTCCGCATCGCCGGCCGCTCCACCCACTACGCCGACGACGTGGACCAGACCAGCGTCAACAACCCCACTTTGGAGAAGATCGGCGCTCTGACCGCCCGGGTGGAGGCGCTGGAGAAATTACTGGAGGAGAAAACATCATGAAGCTGCGAGCGCTTGTCCGCGACCTCTATGGCATCGACCAGCCCCAGGGCTGCACCGAGGAGGAGATCGCCGCCGTCCGGGAGAAATTCGGCACCCTTCCCGCTGTGGTGGAGGACTTCTGGCGTACCTTTGGCCGCACGCCCCGGCTGAGCTATGTCCAGGACGACTGGATGTTCCCGGCGTTTTACGAAAAGTGGGGCTGGCCCAAGAGGTTGAAGGACCTCTCCCTGCTTTGTGAAAATCAGTATGTCTACGAAGCGGCTGTTCTGCAAAAGGACTTGTCTCTGCCCGACCCGCCAGTTTACATCCGTCCGGCGGCGGACGAGGGGCCGTGGCAGCTGTCGTCGCCCACTGTCAGCGAATTTCTGGAGGCGGCGCTGCTGTATGAGGCTGTCTGGCAGCTGGACCACGAGCCGGGGGAATTTTACTGGCTGACCGAGAAAGAATTGGCAGTTGTCCAGGATAAACTTACAAAATCCCCCGCCGTCCTGAAAAACTGGTTCGTCTCCGAAATTACCTTCTACAGCAACCGCCCGGACAATCTGGTTGTTATCATGGATATGGAGGATGGAATGTACCAGGCCAGCTATGGCGGGGCAACCCAGGAGAGCTTTGACGCCCTGATGGAGGTCATGGAGGGCCTGGGAGAGCCAATTTAACAAAAGGAGAGAGGACATGCTGTTTGAACAGATGCACCATGTGGCCATCATTGTCTCAGACTACGAGAGGGCAAAGGAGTTCTATGTGGAGAAGCTGGGCTTTCCCGTCCTGCGGGAGAACTTCCGGCCGGATAAGGGGGACTGGAAGCTGGACCTGAAATTCGGAGACGGCGAGCTGGAGATTTTCGCCATTCCCGGTGCGCCGCCCCGGCCCAGCTGCCCCGAGGCCCAGGGCCTGCGCCACCTGGCCTTCCGGGTGGACGACATCCAGGTCGCCGTGCTCCAGCTGAAGGCCCAGGGCATCGAATGTGAGCCCATCCGCTGGGACACCTACAGCCAGCGGCATTTTACCTTTTTCCACGACCCGGACGGTCTGCCCCTGGAGCTGCACGAGTAAGCAGCCAGCGGGGCCCGCCGAAGGCGGCGGGCCGCTCCTGTTAAGCAGCAAAATACCTGAAATATGACCCGCCCAGGGGGGCGGGTCCCACAAAACGGAGGATGAAAGACATGCAATTATACAATTCTGCCACCCACAAGAAGGAAGCGTTCACCACCCACACCCCCGGTCATGTGGAGATGTACACCTGCGGCCCCACGGTGTACCACTTCGCCCACATCGGCAACCTGCGCTCCTACATCATGGAGGATGTGCTGGAGAAATTCCTGCGCTACGACGGCTACGACGTCAACCGGGTGATGAACATCACCGACGTGGGCCACCTGGCCAGCGACGCCGACACTGGCGAGGACAAGATGCTCAAGGGGGCCAAGCGGGAGCACAAGACGGTGATGGAAATCGCCCAGTACTACACCGACGCCTTCTTTGACGACTGCCGCAAGCTGAACATCAAGACTCCCGACGTGGTCCAGCCCGCCACCGGCCTAATCGACGAGTTCATCACGCTGGTCTCCGGCCTGCTGGACAAGGGTTATGCCTACGTGGCCGGCGGCAACGTGTACTTCGACACCTCCAAGCTGGAGCGGTACTACGTCTTTAACGACCACGACGAGGAGGACCTGGCGGTGGGCGTCCGGGAGGCCGGGAGGATACAATACTTTCCCATTTTCCACTATTTTGTCCTAAGTGCAGGCAGGAAACCTTAATCAATGCAGAACAACTGAAAATATCAATTATCAA
>JAAWEX010000150.1 GCA_022794495.1 Lawsonibacter sp.
GAGATCACCTTTGTCTACGTCACCCACGACCAGGAGGAGGCCCTGGCCATGTCCGACACGGTGGTGGTGATGGATTCCGGCCGCATCCAGCAGATCGGCAGCCCCGAGGACATCTACAACGAGCCCCGGAACGCCTTCGTGGCCGACTTCATCGGGGAGTCCAACATCATCGACGGCGTCATGCGGGCCGATGGGGTGGTGGAGATCTTCAACCGGAAATTTCAGTGTCTGGACAGCGGCTTCGGGAAGGACGAGCCGGTGGACGTGGTCATCCGGCCCGAGGATGTGGACATTGTCCCGGAGGACCAGGGCCAGCTGAAGGGCACCGTCACCTCGGTTACCTTCAAAGGGATGCAGTACGATATTATCGTAGATTTCTATGGCTTTAAGTGGCTCATCCAGACCACCGACCTGTCCCCGGTGGGCAGCCGCATCGGCATCAAGATCGACCCCGACGGCATCCATGTGATGAAGAAGAGCGAGTACTCCGGCATGTTCGGCGACTACTCCTCCTACTCCGAGGAGTATGAGGAGATCAGCGACGCCGGCTATGCTCCAGAGGAGGACGGCGGGGATGAGGAATAAACTGTCCTGGTTTGCCGTCCCCTATGTGGTGTGGATGGCGGTGATGGTGATTATTCCCATCCTGATTATGGTGGTCTATGCTTTTACCACCGCGGAATTTAAGGGGACCCTGGAAAATTATGCGGAAATGGGGATGTATGCCGCTGTCTTTTTCCGGTCCTTCCGTCTGGCCCTGATTGCCACCCTGGTCTGCCTGCTCATCGGCTACCCGGTGGCCTACTGGATGGCCCACGAGGGCCCGGGCTTCCAGCGGGTGGCTATGGCCTTGATTATGCTGCCCATGTGGATGAATTTCCTGCTGCGGACCTACTCCTGGATGTCCATTCTGGAGAACAACGGCCTGCTGAATCAGCTTTTCCGGGCTGTCGGCCTGCTGGACCTGCTGGGGGTGGACTATATCCCCATGATCCGCACCTCCGGGGCGGTGGTGCTTGGCATGGTGTATAACTATCTGCCCTTCATGATTCTGCCCATCTACTCGGTGATCGTCAAGCTGGACGGCAGTCTGTTAGAGGCCGCCCGGGACCTGGGGGCCGATAACCCCGGCGTGTTCCGAAAGGTGATTCTCCCCTTGTCCCTGCCTGGGGTGCTGTCTGGCGTGACCATGGTGTTTGTTCCCTCGGTGTCCACTTTTGCCATCTCCCGCCTGCTGGGGGGAGGGAAGCAGATGATGCTGGGCGACCTGATTGAACTGCAATTCATGGGCGGGGCCTACGATCCCCACCTGGGCGCGGCCATTTCTATGGTGATGATGGTAATCGTCGTTGTCTGCATGGTGGTTATGAACCACTTCGGCGAGGGCGAGGAACAGGCGGTGATGCTGTGAAAAAGCAAAATTCCGCAGGCAGCCGTCTGGTGATCGGCCTGATGTTCTTTTTTCTGTATGCGCCCATCATCCTGCTGATTATTTTCTCCTTCAATGCAGGAGACTCCAGCGCGGTGTGGAAGGGGTTCTCCCTCCACTGGTATGCCAAGCTGTTTCAGAACCGGCTGATTATGGAGAGCGTTTATACCACCCTGCTGGTCTCGCTGCTGGCCACTGCCATCTCGACTGTGGTAGGCACCTTTGCCGCCATCGGGCTGTACAGCCTGGGCAGGCGGAAGCGGGAGGCCCTGCTTACGGTGAACAATATTCCCATGATGAACGCTGACATTGTTACCGGCGTCAGCATGTGCCTGTTTTTTGTGGCGTTCTTCCAGGGCTGGAGGGTCTTCGCCAGGTGGTTTAACTCCATTCAGAGCGTGGTGGAGCTGCCCGACCGGCTGGTGCTGGGCTTTGGGACCCTGCTGCTGGCCCATATCGCCTTCAACATCCCCTATGTAATTCTGAATGTGGCTCCCAAGCTTCGGCAGATGGACCGCAATCTGATTGACGCAGCCCAGGACCTGGGCTGCACCTGGATGCAGGCCTTCTGGAAGGTGATGCTCCCCGAGATCAAGCCGGGGATTGTCTCCGGGGCCCTGATCGCCTTTACTATGTCCATCGACGACTTCGTTATCTCCTACTTCACCGCGGGCTCGGCCCACTCCACCCTGGCTATGGCGATCTACGGCATGACCAAGAAGCGGGTGACGCCGGTGGTCAACGCGGTATCTACCCTGCTGTTCCTGTCGGTGCTGGTGCTGCTGGTCATCTCCAACGTGAAAGAGGCCCGGCAGGAGAGCCGGAGCCGCCGGGGGGCGCCCTACAGAACCACCGTTTTGGAGCGGATCCGGCAGAAATTTGCTGAACCCAGATACCGGTGGGCCCGCCGGGGACTGGCCGGGGCGCTGGCCTGCGTCTTCGTCGCCTCGGTATCCTTCCTCAGCCACGCTACCAGCTCCCGCCCGGTGGTTAACGTGTGCTCCTGGGGAGAGTACATCGACGAGGAGCTGATTACCCAGTTCGAGGAGGCCACCGGCATCCGGGTGAACTATCAGACCGCCGAGAGCAACGAGGCTCTATACTCCCTGCTGAAGAGCGGCGGAGCGGATTACGACGTGGTGGTTCCCTCTGACTATATGATCGGCCGCCTGATCGCCGAGGATATGCTGGAGCCCCTGGATTACAGTCAGATCCCCAACTATTCCCTTATTGACGAGCGCTTTAAAGGCCTGTCCTACGACCCGGAAAACCGCTATACCGTCCCCTACACCTGGGGCACCCTGGGAATTATCTACAACACCGCCATGGTGGAGGAGGAGATTACAAGCTGGGGGGCCCTGTATGACGACAAATATGCCGGGAATGTACTGCTCATCAATAACTCCCGGGATGCGGTGGGAGAGGCCCTGCTCTACCTGGGCTACTCCCTGAATACCACCGATGAGGCCCAGATCAGAGAGGCCTACGATCTGGTGGCCGACGCCAGCCGCCGGGGGATGTTCCAGGGCCGGGTGATGGACGAGGTCCTCCAGGCCATGGAGGGGAACAACGCTGCCATCGCCACCTACTACGCCGGCGACTACCTGTCCATGCTGGAAAATAATGAGGACCTGGCCTTCGTCATCCCGGAGGAGGGCTCCAACTGGTTTGTGGACGCCATGTGCATGCTGAAGAACGCCCCCCACCAGCGGGAGGCCCACATGTGGATCAACTTTATCGCCTCCACCGAGGCCAACCTGGCCAATATGGACTATATCTGGTATGCCTCCCCCAACCGCGAGGCGCTGGAACGGTATCCCGCCTACTATGAGGAGCTCTACGGCGAGGCGCTGGACCCCGAGATTTATGAGATTATGGCCGCCCCCGCCGAGACCCTGGAGCGGTGCGAGGCCTATATGAATCTGCCCCCTGAAACCCTGAGCCTCTACAAGAACCTGTGGACCCAGCTGGGCACAGAATAAGAAGAAATCCCCCGCCTTTCCATCAAAGGCGGGGGATTTTTACTGCGGAGGAAGGATTAGAACTCCAGATTCTTGCCGTCCTTGCTGAAGAGGTGGCAGACATTGCCGCTGAAGGTCAGGTTCAGCTTGTCGCCGGCGTGGTAGGAATCAATGCGCTCGCCGTCGGCGTTCATGGTGGGAACGATGACCACCACGTCCTTGCCGTTGGCATTGGCGTGGAAGTGGACCTCGCTGCCCATCAGCTCAGACACGTCGATGGTGGCGGAGAGGGTGTTGCCGGGCTGCTTGGCCAGCACCATGTGGCTGGGGCGGACGCCCAGGGTGATGTCCTGGGGGGCCACCTGATGGGCGGCCAGGTTCTTCTGCTTCTCGTCAGAGAGCACGACCTTGCAGTTCTCCACGGCTACGGCGTACTTGCCGCCCTCGTTGACCAGCTTGGCGTTGAAGTAGTTCATCTGAGGCATGCCAATGAAGCCGGACACGAACAGATTGGCGGGGTGGTCGAAGACCTCCTGGGGGGTGCCGATCTGCTGGATGAAGCCGTCCTTCATGATGACAATGCGGTCGCCCAGGGTCATGGCCTCGGTCTGATCGTGGGTGACGTAGATGAAGGTGGTGTTGATCTTCTGGCGCAGCTTGATGATCTCAGCACGCATCTGGTTGCGCAGCTTGGCGTCCAGGTTGGACAGCGGCTCGTCCATCAGCAGCACCTTGGGCTCGCGGACGATGGCGCGGCCAATGGCCACACGCTGGCGCTGGCCGCCGGACAGGGCCTTGGGCTTGCGGTCCAGATACTGGGTGATGTCCAGGATCTCGGCCGCCTCCTTGACCCGGCGGTCGATCTCGTCCTTGTCCATCTTGCGCAGCTTC
>JAAWEX010000151.1 GCA_022794495.1 Lawsonibacter sp.
TCCCGGTTTCCGCAGGTGGCGCACCCGCGGCCACATCCCCGCTTGCTGCCATAATCGTTATACAACAGAATAGCGATAGGGATACCAATCACAGCCACGGCGAACAGTCCAATGGCAAACGCTTCCACAGGCGGGCCTCCTCTCAATCGAAGTAGAACAACTCCTCGAATTTCTTGTCCAGGGCGACGCAGATTACCAGCGCCAGCTTGGCGGTGGGGTTGAACTGCCCCGTCTCGATGGAGCTGATGGTCTGGCGGGAGACGCCCACCAGCTTGGCCAGCTCCCCCTGGGACAGGGAGCGCTCCGCCCGGGCCACCTTTAACCGATTTTTCAGGACCAGCTGATCGTCCATGCCCTCACCCCTGTGAGAAGTATTTTACCACATAGAACACCAGAATGACAAGGGAAATAATCATGGTGACCAAATCGGAGGCATTTTTCCGCTTGGTGAGCCGGTACAGCCGGCTGCTGACGCAGGAGGTCCAGAACATAATCATGACGCTGTCGGAGGACAGGTTGTGAAAGTGATTGTAGGCGACAATCGCAAGGCCTGCCATCAGAGTAAAGGCCAGACTGAAGGACTCCCCCTCAATGGTGATGGTCCGCTCCATCTCGTCCCGGTTTTCGTTTTCTTTGCGGCTTTTTTCCAGAATTTTGTCTCTGTCCATGCTTATAACCCTCCTTTCAAAATCACAAAGACCGTAAGAATAGTTGGAATCAGGCCAATCAGGCCCATGATCAAATCATACCTTCTGCGGTGATAGCGGTAAAGCGTCAAATCGTGGACCGATTTAGAGATGAATACAGCCAGCATGAAGGGCCACCAGTCCGTATAGGCCCCGCCAGCAAACTGTTCCTGGAGCATCAGCAGCAGGCACAGAAAGCAGTTGACGCCGATTGCAGCTCGGTAGCCAGCCGTACAGGCCTTCTGCCCCAGTTGCCGGTCCCGCTCGTCCTCCGGCTGGTTCTCTGCCCGGCTTTTTTCTAAAATTTCTTTCTTGTCCATAGAAAGCTCCTTTCCGGGGGCCGGTCCGGCCGTGACCTGGCCCGTTGAGGGTATTATAGCATAGAGGCTTTGCATTGTCAAGTACACTTGTCAAAAAAATAAGAACACTTGGCGAAAAAGAATAGACTTGCCTTTTCCTCAAAAACAGGATACAATCAGGAACAACACTGTAAGCTCAGGAGGAGATTGGAATGAAGGAATTTAAAGGCAGTCAAAGCTATGTGGCCTCAGAGGAGCTGCTCCGGGCGGCCAACATCGCTATGGTGCTGGAAAAGCCCCTGCTCATCAAGGGGGAGCCGGGCACCGGCAAGACCATGCTGGCAGAGGCCATCTCTCAGGCGCTGGGGAAAAAGCTCATCATCTGGAACATCAAATCCACCACCAAGGCCCAGGACGGGCTTTACGTCTACGACGTGGTCCAGCGGCTGTACGACAGCCAGTTCGGCGGCCAGGGGGTGGACGACATTGAGAAATACGTCAAGCTGGGCAAGCTGGGGGAGGCCTTTACCGACGACGAGCAGGTGATCCTCCTTATCGACGAGATCGACAAGGCGGATCTGGAATTCCCCAATGACCTGCTGTGGGAGTTGGACCGGATGGAGTTCCACATCCCCGAAACAGGCCGGACAGTGAAGGCCAACCACCGCCCTGTGGTCATCATCACCTCCAACGCCGAGAAGGAACTGCCCGACGCCTTCCTCCGCCGGTGCGTCTTCCATTATATTGAGTTCCCCGACAAAGAGCTGATGGCCGACATCGTCCGGGTCCACTACCCCGACATCAGCGAGCGGCTGCTGGATCAGGTGCTGGAGGCCTTCTATAAGATCAGAAATCTGCCTCAGATCAAGAAAAAGCCCTCCACCAGCGAGATCATCGACTGGATTCAGGCCCTCCAGCACGGCGGCGTGGACGTGCGGCGGGTTGTGAAGGAGGTCCCCTACCTGGGGGTGTTATTGAAAAAGAACGAGGACATCGACGTCCTGCGCCGGCAGTGGCGGTGAGGCCATGTTTACCGATTTTCTATACCTGCTCCGGCGCAACGGCCTGAAGGTGTCCCTCACCGAGTGGATGGCCCTGGTGGAGGGGCTGCACAAGAACCTCCACGGCGCCAGCTTCTCCGGCTTCTACCACCTGTGCCGCTGTCTGCTGGTGAAGAGCGAGGCCGACTTCGATACCTTCGACCGCACCTTTCTGGAGTATTTCAAGGACGTCCCCTTCCAGCAGGAGGTATCCAAAGAGTTATTAGACTGGCTGGATAAACCGGACGTATTGACCGACTACGCCAACTGGGATGAGGTCCAGGCCCTGAAAAATCTGGGGCTGTCTGAGGAAGAGATTGAAAGAATGCTCCAGGAGCGCATGGCGGAGCAGAACGAGGAGCACAACGGGGGCAGCTATTGGGTGGGCACCCACGGGATGTCGGTGTTCGGCAACGCCGGCCTATCCCCCAAGGGAATCCGGGTGGGGGGACAGTCTATGTACCGCCGGGCCTTCCGGGTGGCGGGGGAGCGGAAGTTCCGGGATTTCCGCCGGGACAACACCCTGGATACCCGCCAGTTCCAGGTGGCCCTGCGGCACCTGCGCCAGTACTCCGGCCTGGTGGACCTCCCCCCTACCGAGTTCGATGTGGACCGCACCATCAAGGACACGGCGGACAACGGCGGCGTCCTCAAGGTGCGGTATAAGCGGCCCAGGGAGAATACGGTGAAGGTCCTGCTGCTGATGGACTCCGGGGGTTCTATGGACTACTACGCCCAGCTGTGCTCCGCCCTGTTCCAGGCGGTATCCAAGTCGGGCCACTTTAAGGATTTGAAGGTCTACTACTTCCACAACTGCGTCTACAGCCGGCTCTACCAGGACCCCACGCTTATGTCCCGGAACAGCGTGCCCACCGACTGGGTGCTGTCCAACCTGCCCGGGGATTACAAGCTGATTCTGGTGGGGGACGCCCAAATGGCCCCCTATGAGCTGATGGGGGGCTATTATGGCCGGGGGGAGCGGTCGGGAGGCCCTCAGTGCGGCATGGACTGGCTGCGGCTGCTGAAAAGCCGCTTCCGGCACGCCGTCTGGCTCAACCCCAGCTCCCGCCCCGATTGGGGACCCTACTGGTCCCAGACCTACGATGCCATTGCCGGGGCGTTTGCTATGTTCCCCCTCACCGTGGACGGCCTGGAGGAGAGCATGAAAAAGCTGCTGACGAGATGAAAAGAAAAGGCTCCCTCAAAGAGGGAGCTGGCTCCGCCGTGCCACCCCCCTCTCTTAGAGGGGGGCTTTTTCGTATTCCACCGGGACGTAGTAGGTGGCCCCATTTTGACATGACTCGGTCAGTTTGCCGGTGTCCACCAGGTATTCCACAAAAAACCGGACATTGCGCTCGAAGCGCAGGGAGCGGCGGGGCTTGTGGGTGAGAAGGCGGTGGAGGACGCAGGCCCTCTCGTCAATCTGGCTGAGCATCATAGGCCGGTCAACGAGGGCCAGAATTTCCTCCGCCCGGCGGCGGATCAAGGCCTGGTTGGCGTCGATGAGCGCGCTGATTTCTCCGCCGGCGCACACCCCCCGGTGGGCCATAATGTAGAAATCACAGTTTAGCCCCCGCAGCTTTTCCCGGCTGGCTATGGCCATCTTCTGGCTGAGATTATAGGGCAGCTTGGCGCCCAGCAGCTCTTTGCTGAGCAGGGCGTCGGCGGTGTAGCACACGTTGTCCGGGGTGACGGTGCAGATGTGTCCAGCGGAGTGGCCGGGAGTATGGACAATACGGAACCGGGCACCGCAGAGGGTGAAGGTCACGTCTGTGGGCGGGATGAACAGGTCGGGCTCGTGGACCATGAAGGAGGCCTCCTGCTCCACACGCTCCGGCGAGAGGGTGAGAAAGTAACACTTCAGCGTAAGGGGATTGGAACACATCCCCGCCTCGGGGAAGGTGAGGGCGATTTTTGTGCCGTATTTCTCCTGAAAATAGCCGTTGTTGGCGCAGTGGTCCACATGGGCGTGGGAGCACAGCACCCCGGCGGGGGTCAGGCCGTTGGAGAGAAGGGTCTCCTCCAACTCCTCCCGTTCCTCAAAAAGCCCGGTGTCCAGCAGAACGCACCGCCCATCCCCCAGCTTGTACAGAGGGATGAGCTGGTTGGCCTCAATGACCCAGGTGTTTCCCTTGACCTGCGATAATTTCATAAAATTCCTCCCAGCTCCTTCTCCAGGTCCTCCGCCAGCCGAATCACCGCCCAGGCCTGGGGGTTGGTGGTCCGGG
>JAAWEX010000152.1 GCA_022794495.1 Lawsonibacter sp.
GGAAACCCCCGCCGCGCGCGGAGGGAGGGAAATATAAATGTCGGAAGTCCGTGTGAGAGAAAACGAGTCTCTGGAGAGCGCCCTGAAGCGCTTTAAGCGTAGCTGCGCCAAGTCCGGAGTGCTGGCCGAGGTCCGCAAGCGTGAGCACTACGAGAGCCCCAGCGTCAAGCGCCGCAAGAAGTCTGAGGCCGCCCGCAAGAACCGCAAGAAATTCTATTAAGCGCCTGAAACCGCCGAACGCATACGCTTCGGCGGTTTTTTGTGTAAAGAGAACCGGGAACGGAGGAGCCGTTCCCGGTTTGTCTGTCAGGACCAGGGCAGCCAGCTGCCGCCCCGGGACTCCATCAGGTCCAGCGCGCCGTCCAGCATTCCGGCGGCGTCGGCCATGGTGAGGGTGTCAGCCAGCTGAACCGCCCCGGCGGCGTCCGCCCGGATGATGTTGGAGGCGGACAGGTTGGCCGCGGCCTGGGCGGCCCAGGGGGCGGTGCCCTCCACAGAGAACACGGCCACCGGCACATCGGTGATCTCCAGCAGGTTGTCCAGGATAACGGCGGCCTCAGCGCGGGAGATGAAGTCCCCTGCGCCGAAAACGGGGGCGCCGCTCTCGCTCCGGGAGCCCTGGACCACCCCCGCCTTCAGGGCGGCGGAGACGGCCCCCTTGGCCCAGGTGGGGATGGCCTCGTCGTCGGAGAAGCCGGTGAGGGTGATCCCCTCCAGGTCCTCCAGTCCGGCCACCGACATGGCCATGGTGAGGAACTGCGCCCGGGTGACGGTCTGGTCCGGGTCGAAGAAATACCGGCCGTTTACATACCGGCCCACATAGATGCCCTCCTCCGCCAGGCGGACGGCCGCCTTGCCGGCGGGGTGGCCCTCCAGGTCGGCATAGGTCACCTTGGTGTCCGGCTTGTCGATGCGCAGAGAGACCTTGGCCTCGGGGGAGGTGTTGCCCGCCGGGTCGATGGCCACATAGGTGAAGGAGTCCCGGCCCGTCTTGTTCTCATAGGGGGTGTAGACGAACTGGCCGTTCTCCTCCAGCGTGACGGCCCCCCGGGCGGGGGTGGAGGTGAGCTGGAAGGTGAGGGCGTCCCCCTCGCCGTCCACCGCGTCGAAGCAGCCGGTGACGGCCACATTTTTATAGGTGGTCAGCTCCATGTTCCGGGCCACCGGGGGGGTATTGGCCTGGGTGAGCAGGTAGAGGGTGACGGTGGTTTGACGCTCCCCCTGGCCGTCAGGGAAGGAGGGGGTGAAGGTCAGAGAGGCGGTCTGGGCGGCGGGGTTTTTGTCGATGAGGAACCGCAGACCGTCCAGGGCGGTGGCGTCCACATAGACGCCGGGCTGTACCACCTGATCTCCGATGCACAGGGCGCCTGTGCCGGGGTCGGGCAGAATGTCCACCGTGATGCCGCTGAGGGCGGGCTTGCCCTCGGGCATGACGACAAAGTCCTCCGCCGCGAAGGAGATGGCGGAGCCAATCAGGCCGTTTTTGGAGAAATCGGCCACATAGGGCTCCTCCGTCTTCTTATTCCAGAAGAAGGCGGAGGCGGGGAGGGACAGGGTGAAAGCCAGGGCCAGCACCAGCACAGGGGCGAGGGCCCGGCGGAGGGAAGTGCGTTTCATGGGGATACCTCCTTTTAAAAATGGATGTATCCCTATTGTTTTGCCCTTTTCCGGAAATTATGCGGGAGAAAATTTTCAGCCCTATGTATCCTCGTCCGCCAGTGACATGACAGACACCTCAAAGGCGGTGCGCTCCTGGGTCTGGCCGTCCACCTCCTTGGTGTAGGTCCGGCTTTGCAGCCGGCCCTCCAGACTCAGCTGGTCTCCCACCACCATAGCCCCGCAGCGGTAGGCCAGACTGCCCCAGGCGATGCAGGGCAGGTAGTCTGCCCGGCCATACCGCCGGTTGACGGCCAGAATCATATCACAGATGGTCCGGCCCAGGGGGGTGGAGCGCAGGGCAGGCGGCTTGCATAGGGTTCCTGACAGCTCCAGCCGGTTCTCGTCCTCACCCTCCTCACAGCTCAGCGTCCGGGCAAAGACGCTGACCACCAGCCGGCTGCCCACCCCGCTGCGATTGTTGAAAGTGCGCACCTCCCCCAGAACGGCGAGGGGACAGCCCTGCTCCAGAGACAGCTCCGCCAGCTGCTCCTGGGAGGCCACCACGTTCAGCCGGTCCTCCGCCCCGGACAGACGGCGCACCGCCAGGGGAAAGGTGAAATACTCCACACCGTGGTTGACGTGGGAGGGGACAGGGGGCGCGGCCAGCCGCCCCCGGAGAAAAATTCTGTTGATGTTGGTCTGCATAAAAGCAACTCTCCTTTATCCTGTGTCGCTTCTATCCTATGCAGGGCGGGGAGAGGGTATGTCCTAAAATGAGGCCGGATTGACAGCCGCTCCAATTCCGGCTACAATAGAGCGGCGGGGATAAAAACACAGGGCGGTCGGTAGTCCGCCCGCGGGCCGCGCTCCCGTCAGTAGCCTTCCCTCCCAGGGTCGTCCCTTCCCCGACGCGTATTTTATGGGAGGAAACTGAATATGGACCGGAATGCTTGCAGCTTTACTGTGCTGTTCCAGCCCCCCTTCTGGGTGGGAATCGCGGAGCGGTGGGAGGAGGCGGGGTACTCGGCGGCCAGGGTGGTCTTTGGCGCCGAGCCCACCGACGCTCAGCTCTATGCGTGGCTGGAGCGGGAGTGGCACAGGCTGGATTTCAGTCCGGCGGCGGAGGGGGAGCGCCCTGTCCGGGAGCGGAAGAACCCCAAGCGGGCCCAGCGGGAGGCCAGAGCGGCCACCCAGGACCGGGGGATCAGCACCAGGGCTCAGGAGGCCCTCAGCCGCCAGCGGGAGCAGAGGGGATTGGCCCGTAAAGAGCAGGCCAGAGGCCGCAGAGAACAGCAGCGGCAGGAAAAATACCTCCTGCGCCAAGAGAAAAAGCGCGCAAAAAAGCGGGGCAGGTAAAAACCTGTCCCGCTTTTGGTTAAGGGAGGACTTGTGTATTTTTAGATGACACCGGCCAGTACCAGGGCAAAGGTGACAAAGGTAGCCAACAGGGCCAGGGCAAACAGCAGGAAGCCCAGACTGAATTTTTTGCCCTCGGTGCTCTGAGAGGGAGGCACCAGCCCGGAGGCCCGCAGGGCGGTGACCACCGGCTTGTAGAGCAGCAGGGTGGCGGCCATGTTCATGCCGCCCTTGGCCAGGTTGAAGGGGAAGAACAGGGTGGGCAGCATAGCGGCCACCTGAGCGCGGGTAACCAATTCCCCGTTAACGGTCATGTAAATCGGGGTGATTAGATAGTTCCACAGCAGCATTACGATTACCATAACAACCAAGCCGGCACTCAGGCCAAGAACAGCGCCCTTTTTGCTGTGGTTCCGCTTGTAGACCCAGGAGGCGGTGCAGCAGAAAGAGCAGGTGCCCAGAGCGTTCATCAAAAAGCCAAACGGACCGGTTCCGCTGAAGGTGATGAACTCGATAAAGCTGGCCAGGATGCCGATGATGGCGGCGGCCATAGGGCCAAAGGTGAAGCCGCCGATGCAGACGACCACGTGCTTGAAGTCGAAGTCCAGGAACATGACAGGGGGCATGAGCTTGGACATCCAGGCGATGATGACGGAGACGCCGGTGAGCATGGCCAGGCTGGTGATGGTCTTGGTGTCCATCCTGGAGCGGACGGGGGACATGGACATGGTGGGTGTGGACATAAAAAACACTCCTTTTTTGAATTTGACCGCTGAAAGACCATGTCTTCCAGGTGTCAAAACAAACAAGGAGGTGCGCTTTTGCGCGCCAAAACGGCGCGTGTATGTTTTACACACATCTTCTTCCATCCGGACTATAACCGTTGGTCCCGGAGTTTCACCGGGTCAGCGGACACGTTTTAGGTGTCCGGTCGCGGACTTTACCGCCAGTGGGGAATCTCGCCCCGCCCTGAAGACATCGTATCCAGTTGTCGTCTTACATTATACAGCATCCGGCAGGAAAATGCAAGACCTAATTTTTTGAGAGCGGTGGATATAGAAGGGCTCCTTTGCCAAAGGGGCCTTTGCGCGGGGCGCTGTTCAGCAATTTATGGACAATTTGAAAAACTTTAACTTACCCTCTATGCAAACGGTGAAAAATATATTAAAATAGGGTTAAGAAAAATGACAGGAGGGGTATATTCATGGAACAGCCCAAATTCAAGCGCGTTCTGTTGAAAATCAGCGGTGAGGCCCTGGCGGGGGAGGCGTCCAGAGGACTGGACTTCAA
>JAAWEX010000153.1 GCA_022794495.1 Lawsonibacter sp.
CACCCGGTGCTGGTAGCGCCGCCACTCCGTAAATCGGGACAAAAAGTCGAAGACCGCCCTGTTGTTGGTATGGAAGATGTGGGGGCCGTATTTGTGAATGAGCACCCCGTGGCCGTCCAGGCAGTCGTAGGCGTTGCCGCCGATGTGGTCCCGGCGCTCCAGCACCAGCACCTTTTTCCCCTTTTCCGCCAGGGCCCGCGCTGACACCGCCCCGGCGTAGCCCGCCCCCGCAATCCAGACGTCATACCGCTTCAATATGATCCAACCTTTCCAGCGCCCCGGAGGGCGGAAAATTTTCATCTGCTCTAGTATAGCACATTTTCCCGGGAAAACAAATTAAACTTTCATTAAGCCTTTTCTATCGTTGCTTTTTTCCGGTGCTTGGGATACAATGGGGAAAACGATCTGTGAGGAGGATGCTGTTATGAAATTGGAACGACTCCGCGTGGTGTATTTCAGCCCCACCGGGGGTACGGAGAGGATCGCCCGCGGTGTGGCGGAGGAGCTGGGCCGGAGGCTCGGCCTGGAGCCGGAGTACATATCCTTTACCAAGCCGGAGGAGCGGGAGGGCGAGTATCGCTTCGGCCCCGGCGACCTGCTGGTGATGGCCTCGCCGGTGTACGCCGGCCGGCTGCCCAATAAGCTGCTGCCCGAGTACAAGAGCAAAATCTTTGGGGAGAACACACCCGCCGTCCCCCTGTGCGTCTTCGGAAACCGCAGCCCCGACGAGGCCCTGCGGGAGCTGGTTCTGCTGCTGGAGGACAACGGCTTTCAGATTGCCGGGGGGGCCGCCTTCGCCGGGAGGCACGCCTTCTCGGACAAGGTGGGCCAGGGCCGGCCGGACGGCGAGGACTTTGCTCAGATGGCGGATTTCGCCGGGAAGGTTGCGGAGAAGCTGGCGGGGGACGCCCTGCCGGCCCTGGAGATGGACCGGGGGGAGATCGGTCCCTACTACACCCCCCTCAAGGCCGACGGCACCCCCGCCAAATTCCTGAAGGCCAAGCCCCTTACCGACTGGGGGAAGTGCTCCCGCTGCGGGGCCTGCGCCAGAGCCTGCCCTATGGGCAGCATCGACAGAGAGACCATGGAGGCGGTGGGGCTGTGCGTCAAGTGCCAGGCCTGTGTGCGCAAGTGCACCGTCCACGCCAAGTACTTTGAGGACGGGGATTTCCTCTCCCATGTGGCCATGCTGGAGCAGAACTATGCCCGGCGGGCGGACAACCAGATTTTGCTTTGACCCAAATCCTCCGGAGAATCCCGGAGGATTTTTTTGTTACCTTTTGCCCCGCTCAGACGTAATACAGACAGAGGAAGAAGGAGGTGAGCCCAGTGGACAAGGCTGAGGAGCTGTTTGAACAGGTCTATGAGAGCTACGGCCCGTCGCTGTACCGCTTCTGCCTGGTGCAGATGAAGCATCCGGCGGACGCCGAGGACATTTTACAGGAGGTCTTCTGTAAGCGGCTGTATCAGGCACCCAGGTTTAAATCTCCGGAGCATGAGCGAAACTGGCTGTTTCGAGTGGCGCTGAACCTGTGCCGGGACGAGTGGAGACGCCGCCGCCGGTCAGAGCTGCCCCTGGCGGCGGCGGAGGGGGTGTTCCTGCCCCCGGAGGAGTTGTCGCTGCTGGATCAGGCGGCGGACCTGCCGGAGAAGCAGCGCACCGCGCTACACCTCTACTACTACGAGGGGTACAGCCTTCGGGAGATCGCGCGGCTCCTGGATGTGACTGTGCCCACAGTAAAAATGCGGCTGAAGCGGGGCCGGGAGGCCCTGAGAAAGGAGTGGATATGAATCCTTATCACGATGCCATGGAGCGCTGCGCCCCCGACCAGGGGCTGCGGGAACGGCTGAAGGAGCGGGTGCTGTCCAGCCGGCCGGAACGGGCCAGGGTGTACAGGCCCCGGCGGAAAAAGACGGCTGTGCTCCTGCTGGCGGCAGTCCTTCTGCTGGCTACCAGCGCCACCACCATCTGGGACCCCCTGTTCGTCCGGCGCTTCGGACCCAACGCGGCCCTGAGCGCCCTGGGCGGGGCGGTGTTCCAGGAGGTGGACGTCACCTCGGTGTGCGACGACGTATCCCTCACCGTCACCCAGGCCCTGTGCAGCGACAAGACCATCCACTATATTCTGGAGTACCGCCTGCCCGAGGGCGCCCCCCAGGAGGGCTACCACTTCCCCGACCTCTACTACTACGGCACCGGGAACTACACCTGGGAGGAGCTGCGGGACAAATGCCAGGACGATTGGAGCGGGCTGGACTGGACCACCCTCACCTCCTATGCGGACTATATGCAGAGCGAGGACAACCCCCTCCAGCCCCTCCGGCTGAAGCGGGACGGGGGCTCCGGCTCCTTCAGCGGCGAGGCGGAGGAGGGCGTGCTGACCTTCTGCTTCAGCGTTGACGCCGGCCAGGGGGTGGACCTGACCCGGCAGCCCCTCACCATCCTGGTGACGCCCCCCTACACCCAGACGGAGGCCGGCGTCAGGACTGCCGTCACCGACCACCCGGCGATTGTTACCTTCCAGCCCGCCTACGACGGGCCCCAGGCCCTCAGCGGCGTCTTTGAGGAGGCCGGAGTGAAGATCAACGCCACCCTGTCCCCCTTCTCTCTGGCGCTGGAGGCCCGGGGGATGGACTACGCCGTCTATGAGGACATGGTGAAGGACACCCGGCTGGTCACAAGGGACGGCCAGGAGAAGGCCGTCAGCCTGATGGGCTTCACCAGCGGCGGCAGCGGCATTGTTGATACTGATTCCGGAGAGGCGGAAGAGGTCAGCACCACCGTCCACTTTATCGGCCTTACCGACCCTGAGGAGTTTACCGCCATCCGCATGGGGGACTATGAGATCTCGCTGAACTGACCGCATCCATTAGGGCCGCCTCAAAAGGGCGGCCCAAATTTTTTGCAAAAGAGGGTTGACAAACCGCCCTGCATGTATTATTGTATTAAGTGCCTAATACAGAAATGAAGAGGAGGGACGCCTATGGAGTGGAGGCTGGACGACGACCGGCCCATCTGGCAGCAGCTGACCCAGCAGCTGACCAGGCGGATTATCACCGGGGGCTATCCCCCCGGAAGTCGGCTGCCCCCGGTGCGGGAGCTGGCGGCGCAGGCGGGGGTGAACCCCAACACCATGCAGCGGGCCCTGGCTCAGCTGGAGCAGGAGGGCCTGGCCAGAGCGGACCGCACCGCCGGGAGGCTGGTGACCCAGGACACCGAGGTTTTGGAGCGGGTGCGCCGGGCGGAGGCCCGGACCGTCATCCGCCAGTATTTAGACGCGATGGCCGCCCTGGGCTATAACCCGGACCGGGCCGCGGCCCTTTTGCGAGAGGAGGAAGTGAAATGAGCGACCTGTTAATTGAGTGCCGGGGGCTGTATAAGTCCTACGGCCTGCGCCCCGCCCTGCGGGGGGTGGACCTGGAGGTGGGGCCGGGGCGGATCGTGGGCCTGCTGGGCCCCAACGGCAGCGGCAAGACCACCCTCATCAAGCTGCTGTGCGGCCTGCTCCAGCCCACCACCGGCACTTTGGAGGTGGACGGCTCGGCCATCGGGCCCTACACCAAGGCGGTGGTGAGCTATCTGCCTGACCGGATGTATTTCGCCGACTGGATGCGGGCTACCGACCTGTTTGACCTGTTCCGGGACTTCTATGGCGACTTTGAATACGAGAAGGCCATCGACATGTGCCGCTCCCTGGGGGTGGAGCCCCGAGACCGGCTGAAAGCGATGTCCAAGGGCACCAAGGAGAAGGTGCAGCTGGTGCTGGTTATGGCCCGGTCGGCCAAGCTCTACCTGCTGGATGAGCCCATCGCCGGTGTGGACCCGGCGGCCAGAGACTTTATCCTGCGCACCATCCTCACGAACTACAACGAGGAGGGCACCGTCCTCATCTCTACCCACCTGATTTCTGACGTGGAGCGGGTGCTGGACGAGGCCGTCTTCCTCAAGGAGGGGAAAATCATGCTCCACGAGACGGTAGACGCCATCCGGGAGAAAGAGGGCAGGAGCGTGGACGCCCTCTTCCGGGAGATTTTCCGGGCCGGGCCCATGGAAGGAGGGGCGTTCTGATGCTGCTGCGATTACTGAAATACGACTTCCGGGCCATGTGGAAGCAGTTTTCCCTCATCTGGGGGGCGGCGCTGGCCCTGGCGCTGGCAAATCGGTTCAGCATTTTCTGGGATGTGGATGACCACGCTATTGGCCTTAGCGATACCACCACCTCGGGCATTACAGTTTTT
>JAAWEX010000154.1 GCA_022794495.1 Lawsonibacter sp.
GGTGATTCTGGTGTCCTCGGTAAAGTCCTCAAAGACATAGTGCTGGTCCTGGGCCAGGGCGTCGGTGATGTCGGCCACATCCTCGCCGTTGACCACCAGCATAGCCCTGCCGTCCCGATTCTCCACCTTAGCCTCGGGGGACTGCACCATCGAGAACGTCTCGCCGTCCTCGGTGGTCACATCAGAGCGGTAGCGGTCCACCCGAACAACCGAGCCGATGTCGATCAGGAAGGACTCAAAGCCCTCCGGATCGGTTGCGGCGACGCTGACCACCATCATAGCCATAGCGGCGGCACAGATCAGGGCGGTGCGCAGGGGGCGTAATTTTTTCTTATTTGTCTTTTCAGTCATAGCGATAATCTCCTCAATTTTATCCTCGGGGGCTCTCAGCTCCCGGCAGGCTTCACGGTACAATTTCTGGTCGAACATGGACAGATCCCTCCTTCTCTTCGGTCAGCGACTTCCGCAGCCGCTCCCTTGCCCGGAGCAGCCAGGTCTGCACGGTGGACGGGTTGGCTCCCATAGCGGCGGCGGTCTCCGCCACCGACAGGCCCTCATAGTAGTAGAGGTAAACGCTCAAGCGGTATTTAGGCTCCAGGGCCATCACCGCCTCCAGCACCTCGGCCCTCACCGGGTCTTCCGTGGCGGCCGTCTCCTGCCACTCCTCCAGGGGCACGCAGGTCCGCCTCCAAAGAGAGCGGAGGCTCCTGCGGCTCTCGTTCACCGCCACCCGCAAAATCCAGTGCTTTCTGTGCTCCTCGCTCTCAAAGCTCTTTTTGCACTCGTACAGCTTCAGCAGCACGGTCTGCATCACATCCTCGGCGTCCTGAGGACTGCCCAGGGCGTGCAGGGCAATTCGGTAGACGCTGTCCCCATAGGTCCGGGCCGCCTGGGCAAATTCCTCCTGGGTCAAAGCCGCTCACCTCCTTGGAAATCTGTAGCTTGAAAGGCCTTTCACTAAGTAATACCCGCAAGCAGGGGATAAAATCTCAAGGCGCTGTAAAAAATTTTCAGGGCCGCCGTATACACGGCGGCCCACTGTTCAAGACAGCAAAATCCGGTCGTTGTCCAGGTCCTCGCCCACCTTGGCCTTAAAACGCTTGAGCAGGTCGCTCACCGTCATGCTCTTCCGCTCCGCCCCCTGAACGTCCAGCACAATCCGGCCTGCGTCCATCATCAGGGTGCGGTTTCCCAGCTCCAGGGCCTGATTCATGTTGTGGGTAATCATCATGGTGGTAATCTTGTGCTCCTCCACCACCTCCCGTGTGAGCTTGAGCACCTTCTCCGCCGTACCCGGGTCCAGGGCGGCGGTGTGCTCATCCAGCAGGAGAAGCCAGGGCGGGTTCATGGTCGCCATAAGCAGGGTCAGCGCCTGGCGCTGGCCGCCGGACAGCAGCCCCACTGGCTGCTTCATCCGGTCCTCCAGCCCCATATCCAGCAGGGCCAGCCGGTCCCGGAAGCGCTTTTTGTCCCTCTGGCTCACGTGAGACAGCCAGCCGCCGCTCCCGGCGGCCAGGGCCAGATTCTCCTCGATGGTCATGCCGGGGGCGCTGCCCCGCATGGGGTCCTGAAACAGCCGTCCGATGTGCCTGGCCCGCTGAAAGGCCGGCATAAAGGTGATATCCTGTCCGTTGAGGAGGATTGACCCCGTGTCGGTGAGAAAATCCCCGCAGACGGCGTTAAACAAAGTGGACTTGCCCGCCCCGTTGGAACCGATGATGGTAACGAAGTCGCCGGGGGCCAGGCGGAGGGACAGGCTGTCGATGGCCCGCTTTTCGTTCACCGTACCGGGGTTGAAGGTCTTGGAGATCTGGGAGACATTCAGCATATCAGCTCTCCCCCCTTCTTGCGGCGGCCTGCTTATAGGACAGCCGGCGGTAGATAATGGGCCACTGCTGCTTCAGGTAGGGCAGAGCGATGGCCAGGGCCACGATGACAGAGGATACCAGCTTGAGCATAAAGCCGGGCATCTCCAGCCGCAGGGCGATGGCGTAGACCAGGCGGAAGATGAAGGCTCCCACCACCATGCCCACCGCCCGGACGAGGATGGTCCCCCGTCCCATCAGCGTAGCGCCGATAAGCAGCGAGGCCAGGGCGATGGTCACCATGCCGCTGCCGATGTTGATCTCCGCCTGCTTCTGGGACTGGGCCATCAGGCACCCGGACAGGCCGGTGAAGGCATTGGCCACGCACAACCCCACGATGGTGGTGAATACCGGGTTGATGGAGGAGGAGCGGACCATATCCGGGTTGTTGCCGGTGGCCCGGATGGCCAGGCCCAGCCGGGTATTGAGGAACAGGGTGAGGAAGCCCACCGTCAGAAGGACGGCTATGGCGGCCACCACGGTATTCTGCTGGCCGGCCAGAGGGGTCTCCGCCAGCAGGTCTTTCACCATGGTAAAAACGGTGTCCTTCTTGTTCAGATTCACCAGGGCAGATCCAGACATGACGGCCACATTGACCGAATACAGCCCGGTATTGACAATGATGCCGGCCAGCAGGCTGTCGATGCCCATTTTCGTCTGGAGCAGGGCGGTGACAAAGCCGGAGCACACGCCCGCCAGCATAGCGGCGGGGATAGACAGCAGGGGGTGGCCGGCGGCGGCCGCCACCGCCCCCACCACCGCTCCCAGGGTGAAGCAGCCGTCGGTGGACAGGTCGCAGACGTTGAGCATGGAGTAGCTCAGAAACAGAGCCAGCACGGTGAGGGAGCAGATCAGCCCCAGCTCCAGGGCGGTCTGCCCCACGGCCAGCAGCGCGGATGGGTCCATGGTGGTTCCTCCTTGTGAGAATTCTGTAGGGGCCGCCGCCCTCGGCGGCCCGTCCTTCTGGATATTTGCCGCAAACTTGAAGTAGCGGGCCGGCCAGGGGGCCGGCCCCTACATATTATCGTTACCCCTGCAAATCCCCAAAGCTCTCGGCGGTGGTGATGGGCTGGACCTTGGTGCACAGGGGGGCGAAGAGGGCGGCGATCTCGTCGTAGTCCAGGTCCAGGGCGGCGCAGGTCTCGGTGTTGATGGTGGCGGTGCCGTTGTCAAAGGTCTTCACGGCGGTGGAGGCGGGGGCGGCGCTGTTATACAGGATATCGAAGATCATGTCGGCGGTCTCCCGGCCCAGGTTGGCGTAGTCCACGCCGTAGCCCAGGAAGGCCCCGTTGAGGGCGAAGGAGTCGGCCCCGGTGTAGTGGGGAATCTTGGCGTCCACGAAAATCTCATAGATGGACAGATAGAACTCCATAATGGTGTTGTCGGTGGGGGTAAACACGGCGTCCACCTTGTCGGCCACCAGGGCCTGGGCGGCCTGCTTGACCTCGGCAGCGTTGGTGCCAGTACGCTCCACATAGGCGATGCCCTTGGCGTCCAGGTACTCCTTCGCGTGGGTGATGGGGGTGGCGGAGGCGTCCTGACCCACGTTATACAGGAAGCCGATCTTCTTGGCGTCGGGGTTGGCGGCAAAGATCAGGTCCATAATGGCGTTGGTGTCCAGGTAGTCAGAGGTGCCGGTGATGTTCCCGCCGGGGTGCTCCAAGGACTCCACCAGCTCGGCGCTCACCGGGTCGGAGACAGCGGAGAAGACCACGGGTATCTGGCTGTCCTCGGTGGCGGCCTGCATGGCGATAGCCACAGGGGTGGCGATGCCCACCATCAGGTCCACCTTGTTGGCCTGAAAGTCAGCGATGATCTGACTCATCACGGCGGGGTCGCCGTTGGGGTTCTCGTAGTCGATGTTGAAGCTGACGCCGTTCTTCGCCCCCAGCTCCCCCAGCCGGGCCTGGATATTCTCATTGATCTGGTTCAGGGAAGCGTCGTCCACGTAGTTGCAGATGCCGATATTGAAGACGGTGCCGGGCTCCGGCATCTGGGCGCTGCCCGGCTCGGGACCGAAGGAGCCGGCATTGCCGTTTCCGCCGCCGCAGGCGGCCAGAGAGAGGGTCATAGCCAGAGACAGGGCCAGGGTCAGAGTCTTTTTCATCAGATTGGTCTTTTTCATGTTGAGTTCCTCCAAATTTTAGATTTAGGCGGCAGATGCGGGGCCTTGCCGGGGCTCCCGGTTTGTTGGAGCATAAAAAAACAGCCCCCTATCCCACATGGGACAAGAGCTGCACTCCTGCGATACCACCCAAATTGACGTTTTGGAAAACGTCCGCTCGCTTCACGCGCCATCACGCGTGCCCGATGGATAACGGGTGGGTCCCCGTCGGCATCTACTTGGTCTCCCGTTCAAGCCGCCCTCGAA
>JAAWEX010000155.1 GCA_022794495.1 Lawsonibacter sp.
GAGTGTACTCGGCACGGTAGCCCACGGTCACGCCGTTGGCCTCGAAGCCGGGGGTGCCGGTGAAGGTCACCATCTCGGTGCGCAGAGCATTGAGCGCCATCTGTGCCACCTGGTTACGGGTCAAGGGGGTTTTCGCATCGGCCTTCACCTGAGAGAAGATGCCGATCTCGGAAGCCTGCTTAACAGTAGCCAGCTCGAAGGTGGGCTGATAGTCTTCCTTGTACTTGAAGTAGCCCAGGGCACGCATCATCATGGAAGCGGCCTGCACGGCGGTCACGTCGTCGTTGGCGCCGTAGGTGGTGTCGTTGTAGCCGGAGACAATGCCGTTGGCATAGCAGGCGGCCACATAGGGGGCGGCCCAGTTGGGCACGTCAGTGAACTTGCACTGCCCCTGGTAGTAGTTGTAATCCAGGTTCAGCAGCTTGGCCATAACGACGGCCATCTGAGCCCGGCTTACCTGCTGGTCCGGACCGAAGTTGCCCTTGTCGTCACCGACCATGACATCTACGGCCTTGAGGACCTCGATAGCCTCGACGTTGTGGGTGTCCTCAACGTCGGGGAAGCCCGCAGCGCTGGCGCCCACAACCATCATGCCCAAGAGCATAACGGAAGCCAGGGTCAGGCTGAGAGCCCGCTTAAGGTTTCTCATGTTGGATTTCCTCCTTTTAAATTTTTCGGCCTGAGAGGGGCCGTTGAGGCTTGAGCCGCTTTGGACCCGTCGCTTTCGGCGCCGCTTCCCGCGCGTTCATTCCCCTTGCAACCGGAAATCTACCCGGGGGGCCGCCGCGCTGTCAAGCGGTCGGGGACGCCGCGTCCCTGCCTCATGGATGCATCATAGCAAACCGAAAAATTATTGTCAACGGGTTTTGGGCAAGTGTAATCCAACGGTAATATTACGATGAAAAGACCGGGGCGGTTTTTCCGCCCCGGTTTCGTCTGTTACTTCTGGTCCGCAGTTTTGATATACACCCGGATGATCTTCTTGATTTCCTCTGTGGTGTAGGTGGTCTGCTCCGGCCTTTCGTCCAGGATATCAAACAGGTCAAACGCCATGGCTTTTCTGGTGTCCTGCCGCTCCGCTTCTGTGCCCATATGCTTAAGACCTCCTTTGCCGTTCTATTTATATTGTACCCGATTTTTAAAGGGCTGTCAACCGTTCCGACGCAGTGCGCCGGTTTTTTTATGTTCTGCGGTCGATGCGCATCACCAGGGCGGTGCGGTCGTCGGTGGCGCTTTTCAGGTCGTGGGTCACCAGCTCCCGGGCAAGGTCCTTGGGGCTCTCGCCGTCGAAGGCGGCGAAGCGCTCCCGCAGCCAGGCGTCGTCCAGGCGGTCGGCCACGCCGTCGCTGGCCATGAGCACGCAGTCTCCAGGGCCCAGCCGCAGAGAGAATTGGTCCAGCGCGGCGGCCTCCCCCTCGGCCAGCCCCGCCGGCAGCGACTTTCCGCTGAGCCGCTGGACGTCCCGCCCCTTTTTTATATAGGTAGGGGCCGCCCCCAGCTTATACAGCTCCCCCTCCCCGGTGAACAGGTCCAGCTGGAGCAGGTCCACCGTGGTAAAGCCGCCGGTCTCCTCCCCCCGCAGGGCCAGGGCGGAGGACAGGGTGATCAGCGCCCGCCGGGCCTCCACGCCGGCCTGGATCAGCTGCTCCAGCAGCCGCACCGCCAGGGTGCTCTCCCGGTTGGCGTCGGGGCCGCTGCCCATGCCGTCGCACAGCAGCAGGTAGAGCTTGCCGTCAGGGCGCTTGAAGTAGGTGCCGGCGTCGCCGCTTACCGTTTCGCCGTTTTTCCGCCGGGCCGCCACCCCCGCCAGGGCCATCAGCGGCTCCTGCTGGATGAGGGACAGGTCGTCCTCCCCCTCCAGCTCCACCCGCAGGGGGACGCCCAGAACCGCCGACAGATCCTTCAGCCGGCTGGGACGGGTCAGGGCGGCGCAGCCGGGGCCCTCCGCCTCCACCCGGAGCAGCCCCCGGCCGTCCCGGTAGACGCGGGAGCGCACATCCAGCTTCAACTCCTCCAGCCGCTGGCGCAGCCGCCGGTCCCCCACCAGGTCGGGGGTGAGCTCCCGGCTCAGCTCGGCGGCCGCCTCCCCCAGCAGGTCGGACAGCTGGGCGTATTGCCGGCACACCGCCGCCCGGCTCTCCCGGATGCGGGCGTTATACTGCCGGCGGTAAAACAGGGCGGTGAGCTCCTCGTTGACCGCCGCCACAAACTCGGGGAAGTGGATGCAGCGGTCGGCAAAGTGCCGGGGGAAATCTCCCTTTTCCGCCCTGCCCCGCTCCACCATGGCGGGGGTGGCGTCGTTCAGGGCGTTGAAGGTGGTGTTATAGTCCGCCTTCCAGCATCGGTCCCGAAGGGTGCATCCCCGGCACTGCCGGCCCGCCGCCCGGTCGAAGACGGCGGAGACATCGTTGTCGTTCTCCGGGGCCCGGAACGCGGAGCGCAGGGAGTCGTATAAGGTATGGAAGGCCTTGGCGGTCTGCTCCAGCTTCTGCTTCACCAGGCGCTGAGCCCGGAGGTCGGCGGAGGCCTGGGGGAAGCTCCCCGCCCCCAGCCAGCTCAGCAGCCGGTCGGGATACCGCAGACAGACCAGGCAGGCCCCCACAGCCGCCACCCCAAGAAGGGGGATGCCCAATACCGTCAGCGGCGCGATGGCCGCCAGACAGGCGCACACCAGGGCCAGCGGCCCCACCCGCCGGGCAGCGGGAGAGACATGCCTCCGGGCCGTCATCGGGGCCAGCGCCCCGGCAAAGGCCCAGCAGGCGGCGGCGGTGAGGGCGGCCTCCAGCAGGAAGTACAGCCCCTCCAGCCCCTGCCAGCTCCCCTGGCGGCGGACAATCAGCCCGGTGACGGCGTTGAGCAGGGCGGCCACCAGAGGCATGGCCCAGGGGCGGCGGAGCACCTTCCAATCGTAGAAGGCGAAGTGGATGGCAAAGGTGAGCACGGCGGCGGCGGTGTACCGCAGGCCAGGGGAGAGATCCAGCGCCGTCAGCGACCCGAAGCAAGCCCCCACCAGCGCCGCCCCGCCATACAGCCCGGAGCCAGCCGCCCCCACAAAGGCCGCGCCGAAGGGTGCGCTCCCCTCTAGCATCACTGCCCCCGCCAGCACCGCCCCCAGCAGCAGATGGATGCCCGCCTCCGCCAGCGTCCCGGCTCTGGCTTTGGCCCTGGGCCGCTCCTCCGCCTTGGGCCGGGTCCGCAGGGCGCTGAGCTTGCTGTAAATGGTCTTGGCTGTCATGCCGGTCTCCTCCTTGGTGTAGGTTGGAGCCCCATTATATTCCAGTTTTTGGAAATTATGCGTCGAAACTGGTCCAAGCCGAAAAATTGCCGTCAGAGCGGAAAAAAGGCCCCCTTGCCAAAGGAGCTTTTTTGCCTGCGGGAAGAACGGGGGGACTCCCGCTCCGCAGAAACTTTAGGCTTGTATTTTCCAGCAAAATAGAATACAATATAAAATGAATTATTGCGAGGACCCCTATCCTGACTGAAAGGAAGGTATTTCCTATGAAACTGGAAAATGAGCTGGGCGAGATTCGCATCAGCAGCGACGTGTTCACCACCATCACCGGCAGCGCCGCCACCAACTGCTACGGGGTGAAGGGCATGGCGGTGCGCTCCACCACCGACGGGCTGGTCCACCTGCTGAAGCGGGAGTCCATGTCCAAGGGCGTAAAGGTCTACTACAACGCCGACAGCACCGTCTCCATCGAGCTGCACATCATCGTGGAGAACGGGGTCAACCTGATGGCGGTGTGCCGGTCCATTATGAGCGAGGTGCGCTATGTGGTCAGCAAGACCACCGGGGTGGAGGTCGCCTCGGTGGACGTCTGCGTGGACTCCATGCGCTTCTGAAAATCATTCGCAGAAAGGAATTTGCCGATATGGTACAAAATATTGACGCGGCGGTCTTTCAGCGGATGATGATCCACGCTCACGCCGCCATTAACGCCCAGAAGCAGCCCATTAACGACTTAAACGTGTTCCCCGTCCCCGACGGCGACACAGGCACCAACATGACCCTCACCATCGGGGCCGCCGCCGCGGAGATGCGCAAAAAGCACTACGACACCGTGGGCCAGGCCGCCGATGTTGCGCACCAGGTTGAGCGCCGCCTGGGGAGATATTTGGGGAAGGGTTTCCATATCCGCCAGACGCGGATAGGGGGAGTGTTCGGAGATGATGAAA
>JAAWEX010000156.1 GCA_022794495.1 Lawsonibacter sp.
CCGCTTCAGCGCCTCTCCGGAGCGGGACCACTCGTTGGGGTCCAGCAGATCCCTGGTCACGTAGCCCGGGAGGTTCTCCTCCGCCAGGGAGGGCAGGGGCCCCTGGTACAGCTCCGCCAGCTGGGGCATGCCCTCTACGGCGGCCCGGCTGAACAGCAGGCTCTCTACCTCGTCATAGTCGGCAAAGCGCTGGTCTCCGCGGGTAGAGTTTAAAATCCAGTTGCCGATATAGGCCAGGTCCAGCAGCCGCCGGAACTGCTTTTTGCTCAATTCTACATTCATGAGGCAGTCCTCCTCTCCAAACAGGAGCATGATACGCTCCCGCCTGCCGGGCAGGAGGCGGGATACCTTTCTACAGCTATTATAGCGTCCAAATTTGATTTGTCAAATGGAGAAACACGGCAAATCCTCTTGTTTTTTCAGGCAAAATGACATACAATAAATGATACTCTTTACAGCTGGTCTTAAACTGTGTATAATACCTCAGACCCGCAGGGATTTTTGCCCGGCGGAGCATATTATCACAGAGAACGGAGGTCCCACTATGGGCAAGGAAGTGGTCATCTCCATTAAGGGGATTCAGAAGTACGAGGGGGCGCTGCCCGACGTGGTGGAGCTGGTGACTGAGGGGCGCTTGGCCCGGGAGGGGGACAGCTACACCCTGTCCTATCAGGAGAGCGAGCTCACCGGTCTGGAGGGCACCCTGACCACCATCCAGGTGGACGGCGGTCAGGTTACGCTGCTGCGGGTGGGGGAGTTTAACTCCCAGCTGGTGTTTCAGGAGGGACGCCGTCACCTGTCGGTGTACAATACACCCTATGGCGCAATGTCGGTGGGCGTGCATACCCGCCACCTGCTGGCCGAGCTCAGTGACCAGGGAGGCGATATCGAGGTGGATTACGAAATCGAGGTGGATCACGCTATGGCAGGCCGCAATATTTTCCGCATCAACGTGAAGGAGGCGGCCATCGGGCTGGGAAGTCTGAAGCAGTAGCGTGATATGCAGGCCGCGCAATAGGGGCCTGCAAACATAAGAGAATGAGGTGCGAACAATGATAAATATGATTCAGGCCGCCAAGGACCAGGTTGCCGCCCTGACCCAGGCGGCCTATGAGCGGGCCTCCGCCGCGGGGACGCTCCCCGCCGGAGGCGAGGCGGTGAAGGCAACCATCGAAATTCCAAAGGATACCTCCCACGGGGATTATGCCTCTTCCTTTGCCATGGCGGGGGCCAAGGCGATGCACATGGCCCCCCGGGCCATCGCCCAGGCCATCGTGGACCATCTGGAGCTGGAGGGCAGCTATTTCAGCAAGGCAGAGATCGCCGGTCCCGGCTTCCTCAACTTCACCTTGGGCCCCAAGTGGTATGGCGATGTACTGTCCGCCGTGGAGGCCGAGGGCCCTGACTATGGCTCCGGGACCGGGGGCGCGGGCAGGAAGGTGATGGTGGAGTTTGTCTCCGCCAACCCCACCGGTCCCATGCACATGGGCAACGCCCGGGGAGGCGTGCTGGGGGACACCCTGGCCAACGTGCTGGCCCGGGACGGCTGGGACGTGTTTAAGGAGTTCTATGTCAACGACGCCGGCAACCAGATCGACAAGTTTGCCCGGTCCATCTACGCCCGGTATATGCAGCTGATTCTGGGGGAGGAGGGCTATCCCTTCCCCGAGGACGGCTACCACGGAGAGGACATCAGGGAGCTGGCCCAGGCCATCTATGAGAAGGACGGCCAGCTCTGGCGCAGCAAGCCGGAGAACGACGCCCTGCTTGCCATGGCCCAGGAGGGACTGAGCTGCAATATCCCCAAGATGAAAGCGGACCTGAAAAAGTACGGCATCGAGTATGACCAGTGGTATATGGAGTCCTGGCTCCACGACCGGGGCTTTGTGGCCGATACCGTCCAGCTGCTCACCGGCAGGGGCTGGACCTACGAGAAGGACGGGGCCCTGTGGCTGAACACCACCGAGCTGCTGAAGAAAAAGTATCTGGCCGAGGGCAAGAGCCAGGAGCAGGTGGACAAGCTGGATCTGAAGGACGACGTGCTCCGCAGGGCCAACGGCTTCTATACCTACTTCGCCGCCGACATTGCCTACCACCGCAACAAGCTGGAGGAGCGGAATTTTGACCTGGCTATCAACATCTGGGGGGCGGACCACCACGGGCATGTGGCCCGGCTCCAGGCCGCCCTGGACGGCCTGGGCCTGGACGGCTCCCACCGGCTGGTGATTGTCCTCATGCAGCTGGTCAACCTGCTCCAGGACGGCAAGCCGGTGCGGATGTCCAAGCGGACGGGGAAGGCCATCGCCCTCCACGATCTGCTGGACGAGATCAGCGTGGACGCCGCCCGGTACTACTTCAACAACCGGGCCGCCACCAGCCCCCTGGATTTCGATCTGGACCTGGCCGTCCGTCAGGACAGCGAGAACCCGGTGTACTACGTCCAGTACGCCCACGCCCGCATCTGCTCGCTGATTGCCCGGCTGGCCGAGGAGGAGGGGGCGGCCGTCCCCGCCGCCGCCGCTGTGGACGCCGCTGCGCTGGCTTCTCCCGAGGAGCTGGCCCTGGTGAAGGCCCTGGCCCAGTTCCCCGAGGAGCTCCACCTGGCCGCCAGAGACTATGACCCCAGCCGGATCAACCGCTACCTTACCGCCCTGGCCGGGGACTTCCACCGCTTCTATAACGCCTGCCGCCTGAAGGGCGAGAAGGCCAATGTTCTCGCGGCCCGGCTGAAGCTGGCCGACACCGTGCGGTCCGTCCTGGCCAACGGCCTGGGCCTGCTGGGCGTCAACGCGCCGGAGAAGATGTGACCGCCGGCCATGAACTGGACGGGTACGCATGTAGGGCAAGGGCTCTGCCCTTGCCTTCTAAAGAGATTGCAGAACTTTCCAAGGCAAGGGCAGAGCCCTTGCCCTACAGGATGTAACCATCATGAAGATTGAAAAGCTGGAAGATATTCTGAAAACCCGCCTCCCCGGTCTGATGGACGCCCGCCGGGCCTACGCGGTGCTGGTGCCGCTGGTGGAGCGGGAGGGGGAGCTGTATCTGCTCTATGAGGTGCGGGCCAAAAGCCTGCGCCGCCAGCCGGGGGAGGTCTGCTTCCCCGGAGGGCGGATGGAGGAGGGGGAGAGTCCGGAGGAGTGCGCCCTGCGGGAGACCTGGGAGGAGCTGGCTATCCCCCCGGAGAGGGTCAGGCTGCTGGGCCGGCTGGACTTTATCGCCCATCGGGCCAGCTTCCTTATGCAGCCGGTTCTGGGGGTGGTGGAGGAGAAGGCCCTGGAGCGCATGGTTCCCAGCCCGGCAGAGGTGGATGAGGTCTTTTTTGTCCCCCTGTCTCACCTGCTGGAGACCGACCCCATTGAGTATGACTACGATTTGATCCCTGCCCCGGCGGAGCGCTTTCCCTATGAGCTGATCGGCATTCCAAGAGACTACAAGTGGCAGCTGGGACACGAGAACGTCCCTGTATATCTTTGGCAGGGGAGGGCCATCTGGGGCCTGACCGGGCGGATTACACGAAATTTGGTGCGGATATGCAAGGCCCCCGGCTGAGCCGGGGGCCTTTGGCTTATTCCTTTTCCCGATCCGCTTTCTCCTTCAGCGCCTTGATGGCGAAGTCCAGGGCGGGGATGGCCTTGGCGGTGCTGTATTGCTTCATGTGCTCCAGCTCTCGGATGGCCTCTTTTGCGGTCATAGCGCTCACTCTCCTTTGCTGTTGTCATTTTATCACAGAACAGGGGCGGAGCGCAAGTGCTTTATTGGTGATTTCCCCTCATTTCTTCCGGACTGCGGCGGAAGGTGAGGGCTGTTGCCGCTACGGCCAGCACCAGCAGCCTGCGCCAGGGGCTGGCCGCGCAGATCAGGCAGAGGACATCCCGGGCAATGGACCACAGGCAGCCTGCCCAGAGGAAGATCACAGCGGCGGTCATCTCAGTACTCCTTCCCCGCCGCAATGCGGCAGGAGATGAGGTAGGAGACGAACAGCAGGGCCAGCCCGGCCAGAGGCAGCAGGGCCGCGCCGCCCGCCAGAGCGGTGGGGGCCAGAAGGTCCATCCCCTTCAGCACAGACATGTCCAGCACCCCGGCCTTGGCCAGCAGCACCACAGCGATGGTGGGGATAAAGACAATGGCGTAGAGAAAGGGCCGGGCCCGCTCCGGCCCCAGCTTGTAGCTCA
>JAAWEX010000157.1 GCA_022794495.1 Lawsonibacter sp.
TTAGCCAACTCTACGGAGCGTCGATTGCTTTTTCCAAAAAGACCTGCTACCCTGTTTTCAGGAGGTGGAACACATGGACCAGACCAAAACCGGCGGGCTGATTCGGGCCCTGCGCACCCAAAAGGGACTGACCCAGAAGGCCCTGGCCGAGGCCATCGGCGTGGGCGACAAGGCGGTCAGTAAGTGGGAGCGGGGCCTGGGGTGCCCCGATGTGTCCCTCCTTCCGGAACTATCACAGGTTTTGGGCGTCGGGCTGGAGGCTCTGCTCTCCGGTGCGCTGGACGCCAACGACCAGGAAAGAGGAAATATGAAAAAACTGAACTTCTACGTCTGCCCCGACTGCGGCAATCTCATCACCGCCGCCACCGGGGCGGGCGTGTCCTGTTGCGGCAGGACGCTGCTCCCGCTGGAGCCCCAAAAGCCGGAGGAGCCACTGTCTGTGGAGAAGATCGACGACAGCTGGTTTGTCTCCTCCTCCCACCCCATGACCAAGGACCACTATGTCTCCTTCGTGGCCCTGCTCACCGGAGACACCCTGTTTCTCCGCCGGCTCTACCCCGAGTGGGACCTGCAAACCCGCATCCCCGCCTTCGGCCACGGGATTCTGCTGTGGTACTGCACCAAACATGGGCTGTTTCGTCAACTGTTGTAATTTTAGTAAGAGGTGACTGTATTGGAACTGGACGATGTATTGGTAATTGCCCTGGTTCTATTCAATCTCCTGCTCTCGATTCATCGAATCAGACAGCGGAATTTACAAACCAAATCAGAGGGAGAGCCATTCCTGAAAGAACATGTCCAGCTCCAGTCGAAGTCTAAACAGGGCTGGCTTAACAAATGGATCACAGAGGTCCTGTATCTCCATTTTCAGGTTCTCGACCGCGATGCCGTTTTGACCTGTAAAGTTTCGCAAAACGTGTGGGACCAATTTCAAAAAGGAGATCAGGGTCTTCTCTCCCATCAGGGAGGAATCTTTGTCTCTTTTACACGGGATTTTGACGGTAAAATTATAACCTGACTACGTACCAGTTAAATTTTATCAAATTGCGATGTGACAGCACTCACAAGTATTATCAAGGAGGAATTTTTTCTCCTTCACAAGGGACTGTAACGGAGAAGTCATAACCGCCAATACCATACACGGCAACAGCCTGAATGAATAAAGGAGAGCTACCATGTCCAACCAATTTATCCGCACCCGCCTGCTGGTGGGAGACGAGCCGTTGGAGCGGCTGCAAAACGCCAAGGTCGCCGTCTTTGGCGTGGGGGGCGTGGGGGGCTACGCCGTTGAGGCGCTGGCGCGGTCAGGTGTAGGTGCTTTACACCTCTACGACGACGATACTGTGTCTGAGAGCAACCTGAACCGGCAGCTTGCCGCTCTCCACTCCACCCTGGGCCAGCCCAAGGCGGAGGTGATGGCCCATCGAGTGCGGGATATCAATCCGGACTGCCAGGTGGAAGCTGTTCACCTGTTTTATCTCCCCCAGAACGCAGATCAGGTGGATTTGTCCCAGTATGACTACGTGATCGACTGCATCGACACGGTTGCCGCTAAGCTGGAATTGGTGACAAGGTGTATTGCCTTACAGGTAAAAATCATCTCCGCCATGGGAACCGGCAACAAATTTGATCCCTCCTCCCTGGTGGTTACCGACATCTCCAAGACCCAGGGCTGTCCCCTGGCCCGCACGATGCGCAAGGAGCTGCGGAAACGGGGCATTAACCACCTAAAGGTGGTCTATTCCACCGAGCTGCCCACCTCCCCCCTGCGCTCCGCAGATTATGAGCCGCCAGAGATCACTGGCACCCGCCCCGGCTCCACCGCCCGGCGGGACACTCCCGGCTCCACCCCCTTCGTCCCCGCCGCCGCCGGCCTGCTGCTGGCCTCAGTAGTAGTTCGAGAACTAGGAAGATTTTGAGCAAATCAAACCGTGCCGGTCGTTGACTGGCACGGTTTGTATGTTTTTTGCCTTTTTCGGAGATACTAGCCCCGTTTTAGAGGAGGGATGATTGTGAGCCTCATTGCCTGCACCGACCCCTGCGTCTATCAGAAGGAGGGATACTGCTCCCTGTCCCGGGCCGCCTCCGCCGGAGAGCCGGGCGGCTCCGGCTGCGTCAACTTCGTGCCTGTCCGGCCCTCACAGCAGGGCGGCCATAGCCTCCCGGATGTTGGACACCCGGATCAGCTCTAATCCCTCCGGGACAGCCAGCTTGCCCTGGGTACGCTTTGGGATCATGCACTTTGTAAAGCCTAAACGCTTTACCTCTGCCAGCCGCTGGCCCAGGGCGCTGGCCGCACGGAGCTCGCCGGTGAGGCCCACCTCGCCGATAGCAGCCAGGTCGTTGGGGACAGGCCTGTCCCGAAAGCTGGAGGCCAGGGCCAGAACCGCGGCCAAGTCGGCGGCGGGCTCCTCTAAGTACAGCCCGCCGATGACGTTGAGGTAGGCGTCGCAGCTACCCACCATCAGGCCGCCCCGCTTCTCCAAAACGGCCTGCAGCAGCATAGACCGGCTTTGGTCAAAGCCGTTGCTCACCCGGCGGGGGTTGCTCAGGCTGGAGGGCACCACCAGGGCCTGAATTTCCGCCAGCACCGGCCGCACCCCCTCCATCACACAGGTGACGCAGGTACCGGGGGCGTCGGTGGGCCGGCCGGCCAGCATGGCCTCGGAGGGGTTGGGCACTTCAGTAAGCCCCCCGTCCTCCATCTCAAAGACGCCGATCTCGTTGGTGGCGCCAAAGCGGTTTTTCGCCGCCCGGAGGATGCGGTAGGCCATGTGCCGCTCCCCCTCGAAATAGAGAACGCAGTCCACCATATGCTCCAGCACCTTGGGCCCGGCGATGGAGCCCTCTTTGTTCACGTGTCCGATGACAAAAACGGTGATATTTTCCCCCTTTGCAAGCTGCATCAGTGTTAAGGTACATTCCTTTACCTGGCTTACGCTGCCTGGGGCTGAGGTCACATCCCCGTGGTACAGGGTCTGGATGGAGTCCACAATCAGTACATCGGGCTGGAGCTGGTGGACGGCGTCCACCAGGTTCTCCAAATTGGTCTCAGCCAGCAGGTAGAGCCCCTCGCCCCGCACCTTCAGCCGCTCCGCCCGCAGCTTGATCTGCCGCTCTGACTCCTCGCCGGATACATACAGCACCTTGGCGAAACGGCAGAGGCTGTCACAAATTTGCAGCATCAGGGTAGATTTTCCGATGCCCGGCGCGCCGCCCACCAGCACCAGGGAACCCTTCACCGCTCCCCCACCCAGCACCCGGTCCAGCTCCCCCATGCCGGTGGCAAAGCGGAGCTCGTCGGTGGTTTCGATGTCTTTCATGGGCCGGGGGCGGTTGATGGCCACCCCGGTTACGGAGCCCCCCTTCACCGGCCCGGACCGCTTGGCGGGCTTCTCCGCCGGCTGCTCCACGATGGTGTTCCAGGCCTTGCAGGCCGGGCACTGCCCCGCCCACTTGGGCAGCTCGTTGCCGCAGTCGGTACAATAAAATAAGGTCTTCGCTTTCATACGTTCTCCTCTGTTCAAAGCAATTTTTCGTTATTTTCTCCCACCGCTTCTATCAGCCGGCCCTTTTCAAACACAGCAATGGTACCCACTGGAAAGTGCAGGATACTGATGGCCTGTTCACAAAACCGGCGCAGCTGGTAGGTATACGCCTTAACATAGTCCTCCAAACTAGACGGCCCACTAAAGAAAACCGACGTGCAGGTCCAGCCGGAATCGCCGTTTTCTGGGGCGCTGTCTCGAATCATGTAGATTCTGTCCGCGCTCAGCGCCCCTGTCTCAACAATCAGCGTATCCTGAAAGGTTGTTTCCAGCGGCTGAATCCCCGCATGACTGATTGCTTTAGACTGCTCCTTAAAGTAGGTCAGTGCCTGGGACAGGTCCACAGTAGTGTCCTCAAAAGGGTTATGTGTATAGTCCGGAGCTAAAAGCTGGTATTGTCCCTCTTTTTTTGACACATGGAAGTAATTCCATCCGATCTGGAGCAGCTTTCCGTCTTGCAATATATTAAACTGCGGTTCCTGATCTTTGATAATATTGGACCTCTAAATGAGCAAATCTGAAAAATAAACAAAGGCAAACCTCAGCGGAAGTGGTAAGATGTGGGATGACGAATCACCACAAGACCACAAACCCAAAG
>JAAWEX010000158.1 GCA_022794495.1 Lawsonibacter sp.
TCCGGCTACGCCGACGTGGTGGTGATGCGCACCCCCTGGGAGGGGGCGGCCAAGGCGGCGTCGCTGTACTCCCATGTGCCGGTGGTCAACGCCGGCGACGGCGGGCACATGCACCCCACCCAGACCACCGCCGACCTGACCACCATCACCCGCCTGCTGGGCAAGGTGGACGGGCTGTCGGTGGGCCTGTGCGGCGACCTGAAGAACGGCCGCACCGTCCACTCGCTTATCAAGGCCCTGGCCAAGTTTGAGGACATTCAGTTTTTCCTCATCTCCCCCCGGGAGCTGGCCGTCCCCGACTATATGCGCTCCTTCATGCGGGAGAACGGGATGCGCTTTACCGAGGTCACCGGCCTGGAGGCGGTGATCCCCCAGCTGGACGTGCTCTATATGACCCGCATCCAGCGGGAGCGGTTTGTGGACCCCCTGGAGTATGAGCGGTGCAGAGGGATCTATGTCCTCACCCGGAGGAAGCTGGAGCGGGCCAAGGAACACATGCTGGTGATGCACCCCCTGCCCAGGGTGGACGAGATCGCCGTGGATGTGGACGACGACCCCAGGGCGGTGTATTTCGAGCAGGCCCGGTACGGCATGTTCGCCCGGATGGCCCTGCTGGCCGACCTGGCCAACCAGCCCCGACTGGACCGCACCCAGGCGGTGGAGATCGGAACCAGGCCGGTCTGCCGCAACCCCCGGTGCATCACCCAGACCCAGCCCTACCTGCCCGCCCTGGTGAAAAAGGTGGGCGGCGCGGACTGCTGCGCCTTCTGCGATTCAGCCCTGAACTAAAATTGGAGGAACGCTTGAATGAAATATACTTGTCTTGCTTGCGGCAATATTTTTTATTTTTCGGATAATGATCAGATTAAAAATGCCGCCAATCTTATGATGGGAAACATTTACACGCTTAACCAGGTTAAAAATTTAGGGAAGTGTCCAAAGTGTGGCAGTGAAGCTGTCTCAAAGAAAAAGGTGTTTTTTTGGATTGATAAAAAAGGAAACTGCATTGACATGGAAGAGTAAACTATCGAAAAAAGTGACGTTGAAAATTTGCGGAAACCCATTGACAGCCCGAAAAAAATATGGTAGTATTCAAAGGCTGATGTGAGACAACACCATCCATGCGGGTGTAGTTCAATGGTAGAATCCCAGCCTTCCAAGCTGGTCGCGTGGGTTCGATTCCCATCACCCGCTCCAGCGTTGCCGCAAGCTCGCTCATTCCGCGCGGCTCCTTTCCAAATCGGCTCCGCCGCTCTGGGTCCCGATTTGGGCGGGGACGAGAAACGCGCCTGTAGCTCAGGTGGATAGAGCAACTGCCTTCTAAGCAGTGGGCCGGGGGTTCGAGTCCCTTCAGGCGTACCACATCAGTGATATGGTGGGTGTAGCTCAGTTGGTTAGAGCACCGGATTGTGGTTCCGGGTGTCGAGGGTTCGAGTCCCTTTACCCACCCCACAATGAGGCGGAAGAGCCGGAGCTTCTGCTCCGGCTCTTTGCCTTGACACAGGGGTGTAGCCAAGTGGTAAGGCAAGGGACTTTGACTCCCTCATCCGCTGGTTCGAGTCCAGCCATCCCTGCCAGGCCGCCGCAGGCGGCCCTATTATAACTTTATTACGCGACCCGTTAGCTCAGTTGGTACACCCGCCCGCAGGCGGGCGTTTCGAGCCGTAACCGCCGCAAGGCGGCGGCACTTGGCGGCGAGATGAGCAACTGCCCGGCGTCAGCCGGAAACGGGGTATGTACCTGACAAACAAAAGAAATAAATGACCCGTTAGCTCAGTTGGTAGAGCAACTGCCTTTTAAGCCGTGGGTCCGGGGTTCGAGTCCCCGACGGGTCACCACGAAGGAGACATGCTGAAGGGCGTGTCTCCTTTTCCATTTTGAAAGGCTGGTGTCATATGAGAGTATATACGTCCGCGGAACAGCTCATCGGCGGGACCCCCCTGCTGGAGCTGACCCACATTGAGAAGGAGGAGGCCCTCCAGGCCCGCCTGCTGGCTAAGCTGGAGTATCTCAACCCCGCCGGCTCAGCCAAGGACCGGGCGGCCAAGGCCATGCTGGACGACGGCGAGGCCAGAGGCCTGCTGAAGCCCGGCTCAGTCATCATCGAGCCCACCTCTGGAAACACCGGCATCGGGCTGGCCTCGGTGGCCGCCGCCCGGGGCTACCGGGTGATGATCGTCATGCCCGACACCATGAGCGTTGAGCGCCGCCAGCTTATGAGGGCCTACGGGGCGGAGCTGGTGCTCACCGAGGGGGCCAAGGGGATGGCGGGGGCCATTGCCAGGGCGGAGGAGCTGGCCAGGGAGATTCCCAACAGCTTTATCCCCGGCCAGTTTGTCAACCCCGCCAACGCCGCCGCCCACAGGGCGTCCACCGGCCCGGAAATCTGGGCGGACACCGACGGCCAGGTGGATATCTTCGTGGCCGGGGTGGGCACCGGAGGGACCATCACCGGCGTGGGGGAGTTTTTGAAGAGCAAAAACCCGGCGGTGAGGGTGGCGGCGGTGGAGCCGGCCTCCTCCCCGGTGCTGAGCGGAGGGAACGGAGGTCCCCACGCTATCCAGGGCATCGGCGCCGGCTTTGTTCCCCAGGTGCTGAATACCAAAATTTACGACGAGATCATCCCCGTGAGGGATGAGGACGCCTTTGCCGCCGGCCGGCTGATGGGCCGGCGGGAGGGCGTGCTGGTGGGGGTCTCCTCCGGCGCGGCCCTCTGGGCGGCGATTCAGCTGGCCAAGCGGCCGGACAGCCGGGGAAAGACCATCGTGGTCCTCCTCCCCGACACCGGCGACCGCTACCTGTCCACACCCATGTTTGACGACTGATTTTCCGGCGGTTAGGAGGAAGGATTATGAGTAAGAGGGTCCGCCGTGGGATCATGGTATTCTGTGCGGCTGTCTTTCTGGTCTCCAGCTGGATGCTGCTCCGGGACCTGCTCCGGTCCAGCCGGGAGCGGGCGTTGAACAGCGCCCTGACCCAGCAGGTCCGCCAGGTCCGGGAGGAGGTGAAGGCCGCCGCGCCCTCTGCGGCGGACAAGTCCCATGTGGAGGAGCCCCCCTCCCCCTACGCCGAGTCAGGCATCCTGCGGCAGTACGACCCCCTCTGGCAGGAGAACAACGACCTGTCCGGCTGGCTGTGGATCGAGGGAACGGAAATCGACTACCCGGTGATGTATACCCCCAAGCGGCCGGAGAAGTATCTGCGCCAGAACTTTTATGGAAAGTGGGCGGCCAGCGGCAGCCTGTTTATCGGCGAAGGCAGCGGTCCGGACGCCCCGCTGGTTATGGTCTACGGCCACCACATGCGGGACGGCTCCATGTTCGGCCAGCTGGACAAATATCAGTCGGAGGAGTACGCCAGGGAGCATCCCATCATTCACATGGACACCCTGACCGAGGAGCGGGAATATGAGGTGGTAGCCGCCTTCCGCAGCCGGGTCTATCAGGTGGATGAGAAGGGGGTCTTCCGCTACTACCGCTATGACGACCTGTCTGATCAGGAGGCCTTCGACCGCTACCTGAAGGGTGTGCGGGCCTCAGCGCTCTACGACACCGGCGTGGAGGTCCGGTTCGGCCAGCGCATCCTGGTGCTGTCCACATGCAGCTACCACACCCCAAACGGCCGTTTTGTGGTGGTGGCCAGACAGATTGAGCCGGAAGAGATAAGCTGAACGCATGACGGTTGATACGGAGAGGGGCGCTGTGCGCCCCTTTTCAGTTTTTCTTGCAATCCTTCCGGATTTGGGATATGATAGTAAAAACGACCGAAGGGGGCCTATCTATGCGGGACGGCTTTGTGAAGGCGGCGGCGGGAACGCCGAAAATCAGGGTGGCGGACTGTGAATACAACGCGGGGCAGATCATCGCCCTGATGGAGGAAGCGGCAGCCCAGGGCGTGAAGGTGCTGGCCCTGCCCGAGCTGTGCGTCACAGGCTACACCTGCGGCGACCTGTTTTTGCAGGACACCCTCCTCCGGGGGGCGGAGGACGCCCTGGGCCGTATTCTGGAGGAGACGAAGGAGCTGGACATGCTCACCGCCGTGGGGCTGCCGGTGCGGGGCCAGAATGAGCTGTATAATTGTGCTGCGGTCATCTCAAAGGGCAGGATATTGGGGCTGGTC
>JAAWEX010000159.1 GCA_022794495.1 Lawsonibacter sp.
CATGCGCAGGTTGCAGATGCCGCCAAACTTCTCGGCGGAGCCGAAGTCGATAATCAGGGCCTTGCAGTGGCCGATGTGCAGGTAGCCGTTGGGCTCGGGGGGAAAACGGGTGTGGACCTGCATCCCGGCACAGCGGCCTCCGGGCGCGATGTCCTCGGTGATGAACTGGTGGATAAAGTTCTGGCTCTCCCCCTCTTCCGGGGCGGCGGTTTTGATTTCGTCAGACATGGGCTCTCTCCTCCTTTGTCAATGGGGATATTTTACACCAGAAAACATATCCTGGCAAGTGTTTTCGGCTCCCTTTTCCGATTGCATCGGGCGCGGAGCAGCTACATGGGCTTCAGGTTCTGATTGAGCCGGTCCACCATCCAGGAAAACCGCTTCTCCCGTCCGGCGTCGGTCTTGGCGTCCAGGTAGGCGCGGGTATAGGTTTTCTGCACAGATGGGGACATAGCCTTAAAATTGGAACAGGCGGGCTCATGGCCCTCCAGCAGTGCGGAAACCTGCGCAATCTGTTCCTCCGTCACCGCCGTGGGGCTGGGCGCGTTCCACTGGCCGTTTGCCTTGGCCTGCGCGATCTTCGCTCTGCCGAGGTCGGTCATAAGCCCCTGCTCCTCCAGGCGTTGGACCAGCGCCTTGTTCTTCTCCGACCACTTGCTCTTATCCCGGCGCTGGGAAAAGTATTTCTTATAGGATTTGCTGTCAATGCTCTGCATCTGCCCGTCGATCCACCCAAAACAGAGGGCCTCTTCCAGCGCCTCCCCCGCCTTGAGGGTCTTTGGACCGCCGGCCTTGCCGAATAGGAGCCAGACGCCGGCGCTGGTCAGGCAGTGCTCAGACAGCCAGCCCCGGAAGGCCTCCCGGTCGGAAAACTCCAAAATATCGCTCATAATATCCTCCTTCTCTCCTCACCTGCTATGTTGATTTTCCGCTGATTGCTCCAATTTTATCACAGGATGGTAGGGTGTTCAATCTGTTTTCGGAAAACTCTTGTTCCCGCCCGCAAAATGGGGTATAATAGGGAACATAGGAGTGAACGGTATGGTATATGATATAATTGTGTTGGGCTCCGGCCCTGCCGGGCTGGCGGCGGCAATCGCCGCCCGGGGGCGGGACAAATCCGTCCTGGTCATCGGAAACCGCTGGCAGGACAGCCCGCTGGCGAAGGCGGAGCGGGTGGACAACTATCCCGGTCTGCCTGGCCGGACGGGGCTGGAGCTGCTGGAGGAGCTCCACCGCCACGCCGAGGGGCTGGGGGCGGAGTTCGTAGTGGGCAAGGCCCTGTCCCTGCTGGCCTGGAACGGCTTTTCGCTTACCGTGGGCAGCCAGATCTACCAGGGGAGGGCTTTGATTCTGGCGCCCGGTGTGGTCCGGCAGGCCAAGTACCCCGGCGAGGAGGCCTACCTGGGCCGGGGGGTGAGCTACTGCGCCACCTGCGACGGGATGCTCTACCGAAACAGGCCGGTGACTGTGGTGGGTCTGGCCCCTGACGCCCCCCGAGAGGCCAACTATCTGCACAGCCTGGGCTGTCAGGTGGTCTATGTCTCCCCCCAGGAGCCCCAGGGGCTGGACGGGGACATCCCCTATGTGAAGGCGGGAAAGCTGGCGGTAAAAGGGGAGAAGACGGTCACCGGGCTGGAGGCGGACGGCGCGCTCCTGCCCTGCGCCGGGGTGTTTATCCTCCGCCGGGCGGTGGCCCCCTCTGATCTGCTGCCCACGCTGGAGACGGAGGAGGGGGTCATCTGGGTGGACCGGAGGATGGCCACCAATCTTTCCGGCGTGTTTGCCGCCGGAGACTGTACCGGCGGACCCCTCCAGGTGTCTAAGGCTGTGGGGGAGGGCCATGTGGCCGCCCTGTCCGCCTGTGAATTTTTAGACAGCGAGACCGTATAGGAGAAAATTCCGTCCCCCGCAGAAAATCATTTCACAAGGAGAAAGGAACAAAAGCGATGATCCATTTTAACAAGGAGACCTTTGAAAAGACCCTCAATGAGGGCAAGCTGATGATGGTGGACTTCTGGGCCGAGTGGTGCGTCCCCTGTCAGATGCTGGGGCCGGTGATCGAGGGCCTGGCGGAGAAATACGAGGGCAGGGCTGTTGTTGGCAAGATCAACACCGACGAGGAGCAGGAGCTGGCCATGAGCTTTGGAATCAGCAGCATCCCCACGGTCGTCTTTTTCAAGGACGGCGAGGAGATTGAGCGCCTGGTAGGCGTCATGCCCCCTGAAGACTTTGTCCAGGTGCTGGAGAAAAACCTGTAAGCCGAAAGCCCTCCCCGCCGGACAGGCAGGGAGGGCTTTGTGGCGTTGTGAGTTTACAGGATGGCCTGGGCAATCTCCTCCCGGGCCTCGCGCTCGTTGTCAGCGGAGAAGCAAAACCGCCCCGCCCAGTCGTAAACCTCTACATGACCTCTTACCCAAATAATGCTGTAATCCATAGAGTCTTGCTCCTTTCCTGTATTGTGACCCCAGTATACAAGAGGAGCAGTCCTATAAAACGGACTTTTGTCTGGCCGGAAGGAGGAAATTTAATTGGATGCCATTTTTTATACGGTCCAGGCCATCAACGGCGACTACGCCAGCCTGGTGACAGACGACGGCCAGGAGCACTCCATCACCATGTTCCTGCTCCCCGAGGGAACCACCCTGGGCAGCCGGCTGAAACAGGAGAGCTTCCAGTGGGAGCTGGTGTGAAAATGGACCTTGCGTCCTGCTGCCGGTCTGTGTTATACTCATGGAAACAAATTCCTTCGGCACAGGGCCGATAATCTTCAAAATGGAACGGATCGATGAGGAGGAATAACCATGAATGAGATCCTCAAAGCCATGGAGGAGCGCAGGAGTGTCCGCAAGTTTAAGCCCGACATGCCCCGGAGAGAGGACCTGGAGGCCATCATCGAGGCCGGCCTCTACGCCGCCAGCGCCATGGGGAAACAGTCGGCCATCGCCGTGGCGGTGACCAATCGGGAGCTGCGGGACCGGATTTCTGACGATAACCGCAAAATCGGCGGCTGGGGAGAGGGCTTCGACCCCTTCTACGGCGCGCCAGCGATTCTGATTGTCCTGGCGCCTAAGAATTGGCCCAACCGGGTCTACGACGGGAGCCTGATGATGGGAAATATGATGCTGGCCGCCCACTCCCTGGGCCTGGGGAGCATCTGGATTCACCGGGCCAGGGAGGAGTTTGAGACGGACGCCGGCCGGAAGCTCCTGGCGGACCTGGGAATCGAGGGCGAGTGGGAAGGCGTCGGCCACTGCGCCGTGGGCTATGTGGACGGCGAGCTGCCCCCGGCCGCGGAGCGCAGAGCGGACAGAGTGTTCTGGGTGGAGTAGAAGATTTTTCTGATGTTAGGAGACGCCCGGAGGTTAAGTTTCCCATTTTTTCCGTCGATATATTGATATCTAAGCTTTTAAGGAAAGAGGGGATGAACCATGTCTCTTATAATAAGCCAGAGCGCATTTCAAAGACTTCCTGATGCGCTTGTAAAAAATGCGGTTATGGTAAAGAATGCCGCCTATGAGACCGGGCAAGCTGATTCTCCAGCTGAAAAAATGCACAGCGGTGCGCCGAGCCAATTTGATTCTGTCTCAATCAGCGCGGAGGGGCTGAGGAGTCAAGGCATATCTCGACTTTCTTACCCGGATGGTACAGAGGAACTTTCTCTGAATACTGGCGCTTCACAGCCCTTTGTGGCGTACAGTTCGGATGCTGTGCTGGACATCACTGACCCAGCAGAAAGAGAAAAGCAAGCCTCAGCCAGTGCCGTTAGCCGGTATATGAAGGGCTGGAATAGCTTGATTGAGCGGCTGAAGGCGGAATCTGAGGGCGAGGAATACGATTATGACCGGACTATAAAATTGTTTAGGGAAGAGACGCGCAGTTGGGAAAAGAGTATTCAAAAGACTGACCAGGAGGCATGGCGGGAATGGCACAAAAAGCTGGCTGAATGGGGCGTAAAATGGTTATGAAAATCCCGGCCGAAAGGCCGGGATTTTTTGTGCAGCATATCTTGAAGTGGACAGAAAGCTGTGCTATAATGAATTCCTCTGAAAAATGGAAAAGAGAGGGAGAGCTCAACATGGGAATTTTTGATTATATCAGCACATT
>JAAWEX010000160.1 GCA_022794495.1 Lawsonibacter sp.
GGCGGCGCCGGTGATGCCAGAGGCCGCCCCGTCGATGGAGCCGGAGATACTGGAGATAGAGGCGGCAATCTGGTCCATGGCAGTCCTCAGCCGCTCCGCCCTCTCGTTGAACTCCTCCATCGCGCGTCCAATATAATCCGAGTCCTCCCGGTACTGCCGCCCCGCCTGAACTGACCGCTCCAACTGATCCACAACAACCTGGCTTAAGTAGTTGGCCAACTCCCTGGCGCTGCTGGCCAGATAGTCCACCGCCCCTGTAACCACGCCGCTCACTTCCTGAATGTGGCTGGCGGTTTCGGCGCAGGAGTCGGCCAGCTGATGGACCTCGTTGGCCACAATCGAGAAGCCGGCCCCCGCCGCCCCAGCCCGCGCGGCCTCGATGGAAGCGTTGACAGCGATGAGGTTGGTGGAGGAGGAGATGCTGAGAATGTCCTTGGTCAGGATGCCGATCTGGTCCACGCTCCGGCTCTTCTCAATGGCCTGGTCGAGCATGGCCATAATATCCTCTGTCTTGGCCCGAACCGTCTCGGTCTCCTTGTGGGCGGAGCGCTCCATCTCCTCGGCCCGGTCCCGCATCTCAGAGGAGTAGGCCGTGATGGCGGAGCACTCCTCCGCCATGCTCTGGGCGTCCCCCTGGGTGCCGGCGGCGCTGCTGGTGATGGCGGCGGCGCTGCCGGCGATCTCCTCCAGGGCGGCGGAGAGCTGCTCCGTCAGCTCTGACAGGCTGCGGACGCTGCTGTTAGAGGTCTGAGCCCGCTGGCGCACCTCCTTCACCACGCCGCTGATGCGGTCGGAGCTGTTCTGCAGAATATCCATCGCATCCCGAATGGGAGAGAGTACATGCCTGCGAATAATCCGCAGCGCCGCCGCCACCAGCCCAACTCCCACAACCAGGGTAACGGCGCTTGTAACCAACGAGATGATATAGACCAGCGTGAGCTTTCCCTTGGCTGCTGCCGCCTGGGCGCTGACGGAGTCGGACAGGGCGTCGATCTCCTGTTCCGCCGTCTCGCCCCAGAGGGCCACGTCCCCATTGGCGGTGGCATAGGCCTCTTGGGTCTTGCTGTCGGCGCTGGCGCAGACCAGATCTACCAGAGCATGCTTAAACTCTGTGTAGCTGTTCAAAAGGGACTGATAGGTCCCCTTGTCTCCCGGGGAGACAAAGCTCTCATAGGCGCTCAGCTGCTCGTCCAGGGCCGCCTCCTCCTTTTTAATCTCCTGCACCAGCTGAATCATGGTGGCGTGGTCCTCAGCCACAATGTGCGACAGGGACAGACGGTGAATGTTCATGACAGATCGGCGGATTCCCTCCAGCCGCTCCTCGCTGACCATGCCCCTGTCCACAATGCTCCCCGCGTTGGCATGGACATTGTTGATGCTGAACACCGCCAAAATGTTGGACAGCAATGTAATCAAGCCCAGCAGGATGACGGGCAAAATCAGGCGCTGCTGCAGCGTCAGTCTGCCTTTCATACAATTCCCTCCCAATCTTTTTTGGTATTATCGCTCGCATACCCCTTCGGCCAGCCGGTCCAGCTGAGCCTGGAGGGACGCGCCGGTGGGGTTGCCCTGGGCCATGCTGCCGGAAAAAGCGGCCACAGGGTCCCAAAATTTACCGCCCACCCGCTGGAGCTGGGAGTAATTTGACTGCTCCAGAAGGGCCGCGATGGCCGGGGAGGACTGAACCTCCGCCGAGTTGGCCGCGTTGATGTTGGCCGGCCCCTGGCCCCGCATCTCGAAGCGAAGACGCTGATTTTCCTCGCTGATAATCCATTCCGCCAGCCGGGCCGCCCAATCGGGGTGCTGGGAATAGGCGTTTACGCCAATGAGCTTGCACCCGGAAAAGGAAGCCATCTGCACTTGCTGGCCCGCACAGGCGTAGGCGGGCAGCTTAGCCGCCCCCATGTTCTCCCCCCAGGCCTCCTTCATCGCCACCGCATTCCACACACCGCTGACGCCGGCGATGACAGAGCCATCCTGTACGCCGGCAAGAAACTCTGTATCCGTCCGGTTTGCGAAAGCGGGGCTGGCCGCAATGTCCAGCATGGCCTGGGCCACGTCCACACCCCGAATGGGGCCATCAGCGCTGTTCCAGGTACAGTAGTTGGTCAGGCCGTCCTCGTTGAGTCCTACCTCCAGCCCGGTATTGCCGAAAAAGGCATAGACATACCAGGCCGACGACCAGTCCATGGACACCAGCCTGCCGGCCTGGGCGGCAACCTCCAGCATCCGGTTCAGGCTTTGGACGTCCTCCTCGGTAAAATAAGCCTTATTGTAATACAGAAAATATCCGTTATCCGCAGTAAGCGGGTAGGCGTAAAGCGTCCCGCCTACGCTGGCCGCGTCCACCGCCGCAGGGAGAGACGCAGCCCGGACCGCCCCCTCCGCCCCGAGGGGGTCCAGCGCCCCGGCGGCGGCCAACGCGGCGACCTGGTCGTCTGCAAAGGCAAATACGTCCGCACCGCCCTCTAAATCCCCCAGCAAAACATCTTTGCAGTTGGACTCACTCTGGAATTGATAGGTAATCTGAAAATCGGCCTCGCCGGCGTAGCGGGCTTTGAATGAGGCGAAAATCTCCTGGAGCAGCGCCTCGTCCTCCTCCGCCCCCCACACTGTCAGCGAGACGGTCCCCTCCGCGGGCCGGCTCTCCGCAGGGGCTGGCTCCCTGCCTCCACAGGCGGCCAGCACAAATAGAAAACCGGCCGATATCACTAGAAGAAAAAGCTTGCGTGTCATAGTCAACCATTCCCCCCATTCATTTCTGCCATATTATAGCACCTCGCATTTCTCATTTCAACTGGGTTTCTCGCAATATCTCCCGAAAAATCCTTCGAGGAGGCCCAGGCCAAAGCCGCTGATGCCGCGGCCGGCCTCCCGGCCTCCAAGATGGCATAAAAGAAGCTGTTTCCCATATCAGGCAATGTCCTTAAATTAAGCGATTTAAGGGCCGGATACGGTGTATCTGGCCCTTGGCTTGTCGAAAAGCGGCCTGACCCGGAAGGAACCAGGCAGGCCGCAAAATTAGAAAAATATATTTGAAAAAGGAAGAAAGAGGGAGCAGGAAATGCCGCCTTGTTTTCCATCCTGCCAGCTTTTTGAGGTCCATTGCAACAAACTTAAGCCTCGCCCAATTGGAAACCTGAGTCAGGCCACGGTAATATGTGTAACACATCTCCGCTCTTTCATATATGATTAGCGCCTATTCGGAAAACAAGCTGCCAGTATGGGAGAGGGACAGCTCAGACAGCCAATGCGGCGGCAGCTTCGGTGTTGAGCTCAATATACTAAACGAACAGCAAAAGATAGGCAAATATCCTTTTTGCTGTCTAAGCGGAAGCGTTTCTCTACATCGGAACCCCAGCTGTCGATGCCGCCTACGCCCCGCATGGCCCCGCAGACCGTCACCACCGTGCGGACGGGACGGGGCAATTCCTCTTTATGGGTCGCCTGCTCCAGCTGCCGGGGGGTGTAGGGGATGGCGGAAAAGGCAAAGGGGGCGTCTGTCATCTCCAGCACCAGCCTGTTTCTATTCTTCGCCCGCAGAACGGCAGCATGGGTATCCATATGACAGCCGCACTCCTGGGGTACTAGATAGGCGGGAATGCGGGGGGCCTCCCGGTGCCAGCCAAAGATGCCCCCGTTCTTTCGGTCAGGGTAAGTCTCGCCGGACAGGCCCAGCCACTCCACCTGTTCCACCGGCTCCAGCGTTTCAAACCGCAAACCGAACAGAGAGAGTTCAGGCCGCCCCATCCCGCCGTGATACCGGGCCGTTACGGTCATGCGGCCGGTATCTGACACGGTGTAGGTAACATCCGTACAAAGGCCGGGCAGAGCGGGGGCGGTGTAGGCGTATCGGATGGAGGCTTGCTCTCCACTCTCCTCCAGAATCTCAATTTTTTCACACTTCTGCCAGCTGTCCACAGCCGCCCAGAGGGAACTGTTCTGCGCGAAGCCATTTCCCAGGTCGTTTTCGGTGGGGGCCCGCCAATAGGCCGGACGAGGAGCCCGCCACAGCCACTCATATCCATCTGTCCGCAGGGACACCGGACCGCCCTCCGGGTAGGAAAACAGAAGCTCAAAGTCCTCTCCCCGCACCCCCAGGGCCCC
>JAAWEX010000161.1 GCA_022794495.1 Lawsonibacter sp.
GGCGATCACCGCCGGGACCCGGTTTCGCCCGGTCCACAGCAGCACCAGCAGGATGAAGGAGGCCACCGGGGCGGCCCGCACCACCCGGATAGCGGGGGAGAGGAGCCGGTCCGCCCAGGGGGAGGCACAGGTAAGAACGGCCAGCACACCCCCGATGGTTGCGCCCCAGCACAGGCCCAGGGCGATCCTGCCCAGGGAGGCTAATACTGCGGCCCAGAACTCCTCCGTCCCGACCATAGCGGTAAAGGTGCTCCATACCGAGGCGGGATAGGGCAGCAGCAGCTCGTTGCCTCTGCCCTCCAGGCGCCGGTCCACCAAAAAGGCGCAGACCTGCCAGACCCCCAGCCAGAAGGCGGGGGCCGGCAGGACGTACAGCAGCTTTTTCAAGGGCCTAACCCAGCCCATAGTAGAAGGAGTCGTAGGGCAGGCCGCCGCCGATGGACTTGGGCTCCACCTGGAAGAGGATGGTGTAGTAGTCCTCCAGAACGGTCTTCATCTCCTGGCCGGTAATGAAGGTAAGGGAGCACTGGGGGATGGCTCTGACGGCCACATCCGCATTGGGGGCAAAGCCGTATTGAGCCACCAGGGCCGGGGGAGAGCTGGGCCCGGAGAGGGGGCTGCTTTCCTCGTTGCCCTTGATATAGTCGATGGACGCCTCATAGGCGGCCAGGAAGGCCTCCACTTCCCCAGGGTTCTTCTCGATATACTCAGTGCGGGCCACCACGCAGCCCATGGGCAGGGGGGAGCCCTCCAGGTCCTGCCAGGCGTCGGACAGGGAAATGGCCTCCCGGACGGCGCTGTCCTTCACCAGCAGGGCGGTGGCGGCGGGGACGGGCAGCATGCAGATGCCGGAATCGGAGGAGGCCATCTTGGCGGTGATCTCCTGGGGGGTGAGCCACTCAATGCTTACGTCGGAGGGGTTCACGCCGCTGCCCTCCAGCAGGTGGTTCAGAATGTGCTCCGGGTTGGCTCCCTTGGTGTTGGAGGGGGCGTAGAGGGTCTTGCCCGCCAGGTCGGCTAGGTTGTGGACGGTGTCCCCCTTCTCCAGGATATAGAGCACCCCCAGGGTGTTGACCGCCAGCACCTGGATGCCCCCGTCGGTCTTGGCGTAGAGAGAGGCGGCGGCGTTGGTGGCGATGGCGGCGACGTCCACGTCTCCGTTGGCCAGGGCGCTCTGGACCTGGGTGTTGTCGGTGACAATCTCATAGGAGGCGATGGCGCTGTTTTGGGCGTCCGCGTCGTGGTCGGCCATCAGCTTGGCCGCGCCCACACCGGTGGGGCCGGAGAGGGCCATAAACCGGATGGAGGGGCCGGAGGCCCCGCTGGTATCTCCGCCGGAAGACGCATCTCCGGATTTGTCCGGCTGGCTGGAGCTGGAGCCGGGGACGGGGGCGGAGGACCCGGCGGGGGGATTCTTGGGCCCGCAGCCCGCCAGCAGAGACAGGGCCAGGGCGGCGGTGAGGAGCAGAGAGAGGGTGCGTTTCATAAAAATCTTCCTTTCCTTGGTTGTAGGGGGCGGCCTCTGTGCCGCCCCGTCGATGGAGAATGGGGATGTGGGGCGGCGCGGAGGCCGCCCCCTACGGGCAAGTCCGGTCGCAGGGCAGTCACAGCGCCGTCTCCAGGCCCACCGGGTCCAGAACGGTGATGGTCTTGCCCGTCCGGCGGATGAGGCCGCTGTCCTCCAGGGCGGCGAAGGCCCGGTAGAGAGAGGCCCGGCTCACCCCCAGGCGCTGACACAGCTCAGTGGCGGGACAGGAGCTGCCTCCGCCGGCCATCAGGTAACGGGCCAGCTTGCCCTCCACCCCCGGCTGGGCCAGAGCTTGCAGCCGCCCGGACAGGAACCGGATCCGCCCGGTGAGGTAACACAGATAGTTTTCCCGGATCCGCCCCTGTTCAGCCAGGAGCCGGTCCACTAGGGCCTGCTCCAGCATCAGGCACCGGCTGGGGCCTTTGGCGGTGATGGTGGAGGCGAACTCGGGCTCGTCGCTGTAGAGGGCGGCAGCCCCGAACAGGTCCCCCGCCTCCAGCGTGCTGACGGCCAGACTGCCCTTGGTCACCTGAAGCTGCCCCGACAGCACCACCCCCAGGGAGCGGCGGAAGTGCCGGGGACTGTAGACAACCCCGGCGTCGAACCGGACCAGGCTGGCCCCCTCCAGCTCCGCCAGGTGGAGGAGGATTTCCTCCTCCACCCCCTGGAAGAGGGGGCTGTGGGCCAAGAGGGAAATTTCTTTCCGGGTTAGGGGCAAGGTCATCATCTCCATACTGTATCATTTGAGACATTTTGGATTATACTGGATGGATGGGAAAATGTCAACCCCGGCGACAGAAAAATCGCCGGGGTTGACGTGCTTATGTGCAGGGGCGGCCTTTGGCCGCCCCTGCAAGGTCAGTCGTCCTCATACAGCTCCGGGCGGAACACCCCGTCCTCTCCCCGGCTCCAGGCGGTGCCGGGCTCAGAGTCCAGCAGGGGGATCACATCCGGGTCGTAGTTGCAGATGGTGTTCAGGGCGTAGACACCGGAGCGGTCCGGGTCGTCCATGTAGGCGTCGCTCTCGTCCCCGGCGGTGAAGCGCCAGCCGCTGTCCCAGGCCTCGTCGCCGGAGTCGGGCTCTTCCCGCCAGCAGTAGCCCACAGGGGCCCCGTCCACCACGATGCGGTCGGTGGCGATACAGCCCTGGGGGCCGTCGCCCTGATAGATCTCCTTCAGCTCCTCACGGGGGATGGCGAACCGCTTCTCCGGCGCATCGGGGCAGACGCTCTCTCGGTGGATGTCCACCACCGCCAGCTGCTCCGGGGTGAAGCGCTCCAGCAGGGTCTGGGCGTCATGGGCCAGCTTAAACTGCATCTCCTCGAAGGTGAGGGGGATCATCTGGTAGAAGTTCACCTCGTCCCCGCCGGGGAGCTCACAGCACACCGCATCCTCGTCGAAGCCCTGGGGCTCGGTGAGCATGAGTCCACACAGCTTGGTATTTTCCGCGAAGGGGGCGTCGTCCGGGTTGGCAATGGTGTGGCCCCAGCCCAGCCAGCCGCCCTCCTGAATGGGCAGCCGGGCCAGAATTTTCAGCCAGCGGATGGGCCAGTACCACTCCTCCCCCGATTCGGTGACCTTCCAGTCCGGGGGCAGGGTGACAATGATCTCCGCCCGCTCCAGCTTCTGCTCCGCCAGCTCCTCTGGCACGTTCATCCGGTGCGCCCCCATGCCGAAGGTGGACAGGACGTAGCAGCTGCGCTCTGGAGTAGGGGCCATAATGTAGATGTCCACATGGATGTCGGGGGAGATGATCTCGTGGAACACGTTGTCACAGCGGCCGAAGTACCGCTCCAGGTGGGCTTCCACTGCGTCCCAGTCCTCCTGCTCATACATCTCCGGATGGCACTCCTTGGCGGCGATGTACGTCTCGCACTCCTTTATAAAGTATTTGGTGTCCTCATCCTCCGGGTCCAGCTCCTGGGCCTTCTGAAAGCAGACCAGGGCCTCCTGCTCCCGGTCCTGGTAGAACAGGGAGTAGCCCAGGCGGAAATGCCAAAGGGGGTCGTCTGTCCCCTCCGTCTCCACGGAGCGCAGCAGCTCCTCCGCCCGCTTGAGCTGGGGTGTAAATTCCTCGCTCTCGATGTTGGCAATGTTGTTATAGGCCCGGGCCAGCTGGCAGGTGAGGTCATAGTCCAGCTTTTGGATGTGGGACAGCTCCTCCAGATGGTCGATGATCTTCTGGTACTCATTATCCTGGTGCCAGTTTTCCAGAGTAGATAATAAATCGTTCATTTTGGAACACCTTCTTGACATTTGTAGGGCGCGACGACCTCGGCGCGCCGGTATATTTTGGCGGCGTGCCCGGTGGTCACGCCCTACACAGGGAGATGCGTTTTATCAGAACCCGATTTTCAGCGACATTCCCTCCACGTTGACCCCCTCGGACCGGGTGATGTGGAGCTTCTGCTCGGCGGTGTAGCCCAGGGTCTCGCCGTCCTGGAGGGTGACGTCCTCCTCAATC
>JAAWEX010000162.1 GCA_022794495.1 Lawsonibacter sp.
CCCGCCGACGAGGCGGGGGCCCAGCTGGACCTGTTTTCCGCCGGCCAGGAAGCCAAGCGCCTCCGGCTGGAGCGGCTGGAGAACACCCTGGACATCATCCGGGCCAAGTACGGTCCTGGAGCTATCGCCCCCGCCTCCGCGCCACGGGACCCCGGCCAGGAGCGCCACGCCCCGCCGCCTGGCGGCGGGAAATGACACACCTGTACTAACAAAGAAAAAATCCGCATACGCTGGGACATGGAGGTGTTGTCCATGCCCCTGTCTTTTGTTGAGTTTTTAGGTCAGTTAAGCCGGAATCCCGCCCTATTTGGTACCGTTTTGCTGATTCTGGCCGTCCTGGTGGTGAACGGCTGGACCGACGCCCCCAACGCCATTGCCGGGGCAGTGGTGACCGAGGCCCTTTCCTTCCGGTCCGCTGTGCTGTTGGCGGCGGTGTGCAACTTTTTGGGGGTGTTGTGCGTCACCTCAGTAAATGCCTCGGTGGCGGAGACGGTATACTCCATCGCCTCCTTTGGCGGAGGGCCCAGAGCCGCCCTCACCGCCCTCTGCGCCGCCATGACCGCCATTGTGCTCTGGGCAGCGGCGGCCTGGCGCTTCGGCATCCCCACCAGCGAAAGCCACGCCCTGGTGGCCGGTATCTCCGGGGCGGCGGCAGCCCTGGAGGGTTCCCTCTCCTGCATCCGCTGGGACTGCTGGTCCAAGGTGATCCTCGGCTTGGTTATGTCAACCACTGCCGGTTTTTGTGCGGGACGGCTGGCTCATGGCCGCCTAAGAGCCGTAAAGGCATCTCCCCGTACACTCCGTGTGGCCCAGCTCCCCGGCGCGGCGGCAGCGGCCTTTCTCCACGGCGCCCAGGACGGCCAGAAGTTCATCGGCGTCTTTCTCCTGGGGACTGCCCTGGCCCAGGGCCGGGCCGACGAGGGCGCCTTTGTGATCCCCCTGTGGCTTATGGGGCTGTGCGCCGGGTTTATGGCCCTGGGCACCCTCATGGGGGGCCGGCGGATCATCGACACCGTGGGCCGGGAGATGGTCTCTCTGGGGCCGAAGGAGGGGCTGGCCGCAGACCTGGCCAGCACCGCCTGCCTGCTGGGGGCCACCCTGCTGGGCCTGCCCGTCTCCACCACACACACCCGCACCTGCGCCCTGCTGGGGGTGGGCTCCGCCGGGGAGAACCGCCCCGATTGGCCGGTGGCCGGGAAAATTGCCCTGGCCTGGGTGCTCACCTTCCCCGGCTGCATGGCCATCGGATATTGGACGGCGAGGGTGTTTTTGGCTGCGTGATGGCCGGTCTGTGTAGGGGCCGACGACCCCGGCGGCCCGATTTTCCAGGGCCCGCTCTATTCTCTGGCGGCGCGCCGAGGTCGTCGCGCCCTACGCACCCCTCCCCTATCCTGCGCATAGCCTAATTTGGAAGCAACCGTACAGGCGCTGAGGCCTGCGAGTCTTCCAGAAAGGGTCCTTACATCGTGTTACAGGCACTTACTTGGGCCGCCGCCGGCACGGGCTTTACCGCCCTGATGACCGCTGCCGGGGCCGCCGTGGTCTTTTTGTTCCGCAAGGCAAACTCCAAAACCCTCCACCGGGTGATGCTGGGCTTCGCTGCCGGGGTGATGATCGCCGCCAGCATGTGGTCGCTGCTGATTCCGGCCATCGAGAAGGCGGAGGAGCTGGGGCAGACAGGCTGGCTCCCCGCTGCGGGGGGCTCTATGCTGGGCATCGGCTTCCTGCTGCTGATGGACTTCCTCCTCCCCCACTTCGGGCCGGAGTCCTTCCACCGGGGGGCCACCCCCAGCCGGACCGCCCTGCTGGTGCTGGCCGTCACCCTGCACAACATCCCAGAGGGGATGGCGGTGGGGGTGTCCTTCGCCCTGGCGGCCCAGAATGGCGACGCCGCCCTCCTCACCGCCTCCACCGCCCTGGCCCTGGGCATCGGCATCCAGAACTTCCCCGAGGGGGCGGCCATCTCCCTGCCCCTGTATCAGGAGGGGATGGGCAAGGGCAGGGCTTTCCTCATCGGGGCGCTGTCCGGGGTGGTGGAGCCCGTGTTCGCCCTGCTTACCGTGCTGGTGGCCGGTACCGTCCAGCTGGTCCTGCCCTGGCTGCTGTCCTTTGCCGCCGGAGCCATGCTCTACGTGGTGGTGGAGGAGCTCATCCCCGAGGCCAACCTGTCCCAGGGCGGGCACTCGGGCACGCTGGGCGTGATGGCGGGCTTTCTGCTGATGATGATATTAGATGTGGCGCTAGGTTAACATAAGACCGCTCTCCTCCGAGGGCGGTCTTCCTATAACGCTTGCGTAGGGGCGGCCTGGAACACTCCAGAGCGGTCTATTTCGCCGTCTTCAGTTTTTTCACCAGTTGCTCCACTAACAGCTTGTCCTCGGGGCTTAACACCGCCCAGTCGTTAAAAAACGCTCTCTGCTCCGCTGTCAGCTCCACAAGCTCCTGTTCCGCAAAAAACTGGCTCATGGTGATGCCCAGGCCGCCGCAAATCGCCTCCAGAGTAGGGATGGATGGGAGGTTATTCCTTCTAAACAGCGTAGAAATTGTGGACTGAGGCAATCCAGCTTCTTTTGCAAGCTTATATTCAGTCCAGTTTCGTTCAATCAACAGATTGCGGATGCGCTCAAGGGTGTCCAAAGCTTATCACCATCTCTCAACCCTATCATAATACGCATTTGAAATATAAAATACTGCGTATATGCGTTGACCCAAGGGCGCATCTGCATTATAATTTTCTTCAAAGGAGGCGTTGGATCATGACGAAAAGAGAAAAAGATAGGCTTTTATATCTGGAAAAACAGCTTTCCATTGTAAAATCGTCCTTTTGCGCCGCGCAGATACACCTGGAACAAAAGGTGGAGGCGCATGGCATGTCCTCTCCGGAGGCGGGGGAGGCCTCCGCTCTGTGCGGCCTTCTGACCCTGCGGCTTTCCGAAATTGAAGAGGAGCTCACGGCGCTGAAATGGAGGCAGTAGCCTCACATCTCCTTGCGAATCTGGCGCAGGGCGTTTTTCTCCAGCCGTGAGACCTGGGCCTGAGAGATGCCGATCTCAGCTGAGACCTCCATCTGGGTCTTCCCCTGGAAAAAGCGCATGGAGAGGATTTTCCGCTCCCGCTCGGTGAGGTGGCCCACCGCCTCCTTCAGGGCGATGCGCTCCACCCACATCTCGTCATTGTTCTTGTTGTCCTTCACCTGGTCCATCACACACACGGTGTCCCCGCTGTCGGAGTACACCGGCTCATAGAGGGAGACCGGCTCCAGGATGGCATCCAGGGCAAAGACCACGTCCTCCCGCTTGATATCCAGAATTTTGGCAATCTCCTCGATGGAGGGCTCCTTCTGGTGCTGGGCCATATAGGCCTCCTTGGCCTGGAGGACCTTATAGGCGGTGTCCCGCATGGCGCGGGATACCCGCATGGTGCTGTTATCCCGCAGATACCGGCGTATCTCCCCCACAATCATGGGCACGCCATAGGTAGAAAACTTCACATCCAGGTCGGTATTGAAGTTGTCGATTGCCTTAATCAGGCCGATACACCCCACCTGAAACAGGTCGTCGGCGTTCTCCCCCCGGTTGGCAAACCGCTGGATGACTGACAGCACCAGCCGCAGATTCCCGGCGATGAGCTCCTCCCGTGCCTGCATGTCCCCCGCCTTGGCCTTGAGGAGAAGCGCCTGTGTCTCGCTGCTCTTCAGCACCTTCAGCTTGGCGGTGTTCACCCCGCATATCTCCACTTTATGCTGCATGACAAAGACCTCCCACCCGGTGTACTGTTTCCAGTATTTCCGGGGGAAGGTCTTTCATACGGCCTTTCCAGCCGCTAAATTTTTTATCGTCTGACCGTTTTCGATGGATTTTTGAAGGCGTCTGTGTATGATGATGGCGGCGCTGACAGCCGGCGCCCAGCACTTCACCGGTATGACCGGTCTGATCAACACTCCGTCGGCCGACATGAACAGGGCC
>JAAWEX010000208.1 GCA_022794495.1 Lawsonibacter sp.
GGCCACCATCACGGTGGTCTCGCCGTACTTCACCAGGGCGGAGGCGGAGGCCAGCTCGGCCACCTTGCCCACCTCGATGGTGAGGGGCCGGCCGCACAGGTCCATGGTCCAGCTCTTGAACTTGGGGAACTGCTTGTGCTTGATGATTGTTGACATGTCGATTCTCCTTTTCGTTGGTGTTCCCCAGAGCTTTGTCTGCCCTTTAGCACTTGAATACGGGTTTGGGAGCCCTGTGCAGGGGCGCATAGTATGCGCCTGTTTAAATCACAACGGCCGTGGGCAGATTATATCCGCCCCTACTGCCCTATTCCAACCCCATATTCAACTGCTAAAAAACCAGAAAAAACGCCGGGGGTATATGCGAACATAGGGCGGAGCGCAAAAACGCCCGCCCTACAATTCACAGTTTTACTTCCGGATGCCCAGCTTGGCGATGATGGCGCGGTAGCGCTCGATGTCCTTGGCCATCAGGTAGTCCAGCAGCTTGCGGCGCTTACCGATCATCTTGTACAGGCCGCGGCGGCTGTGGTTGTCGTGGATATGCACCTTCAGGTGCTCAGTCAGCTCGTTGATGCGGGCGGAGAGAATGGCAATCTGCACCTCGGGGGAGCCGGTGTCGGTCTCGTGGGTGCGGTTGGCCTCAATTACGGCCGTCTTTTCGTCCTTACGGATCATGGAAAATTCCACCTTTCAAAATGTTCTGTCCAAGGGCCGGGCAACGGGCGGGTGAATTCCCCGCGCACCTGCGCGGGCCGTATCCCGGCAGCCAAGCGATGGACGGCGCACTTACACGCCCGGATAATATATCATAGTTTTTTCCTGATGTAAAGGGAAAAATCGGACTTTCTCAAGAAAAATTTTTTCTTCCAATATCTGTATCCCCCATAGACAGCTGCAATTCTTCCAGTTCCCGCATCGCCTGCTCGGCCAGGGTGCAAAGCTCATCCAATTTCGCAAAGGCCTTGCAGTATAAAGCGTTGTATTGCTCCGCAGTCAGCATAGATTGATTACTTTTCATGGTAAAACCTCCTTTTTTCTTATTGTCACACAAGTTGAGGATTAAAAGCGTCGAAACCCGTCGATTTATGTGACATTCATCAGCAATCAATGTTATGCAATGATTGTCAGCAAAAATGTCAAACATTGCTGTACAATGATAAATCATGGAAAAAGGAGGCGCTTGCATGGGAAAGACGGAGACGCAAGTGGCCATACGTGTAACAAACGATTTCAAGGAGCGTTTGGAGATACAAGCGCAAAAGGAGCGGCGCAGTGTCGCCAGCATGGTCCGCATTGTGATGGAGGACTATCTGGCAGAAAAAGAAAACGAATCGAAAGCATAGATTTCCTCTTGCATATGTTGCAGACGCTGTGGTATAATAACACCAGGATTTGAAAATTCGTCCATCTTGGTTTCACCAAAACCAAAAGCAACACCGGAGAGCTGCGACTCTCCGGTGTTGCTTTTGCCAGGGGCTGGCCTACCGTTTCCTGTTGTGTCTGCCAAGCCATCTGCTGACATAGTTAGCCACTATACCCGCTGCGACAGACACCATGAACTTGAAAAATTCGTCCATTCGGTTTCACCTCCTTCCCGATTAAACGGGACGAAGAGGAAACGGCAAATCTATTGTAGCAAAATTCGACAGCATACGTAAGGAAGACGCAAAAATATTAGACAAACGAGCTTCAAAGGGGTATAATGGCCCAAAGGAGTGATTGCCATGCCGAAAATCGACGCTCAGCTGGGCATCCGGGTAACCAAGGACCTGAAGGCCCGCCTGACCGCCCAGGCCAAAAGCGAGATGAAAAGCGTCTCCACCCTGGTGGTCCAGGTGATGGAGGCCTACCTGGAATCGGTAGGAAACGGAAAAAAGGGATAAAAACACCCGCCCGGCGCCGCTTCAGCGGCGTCGGGCTTTTGAATAGGGCTCAGGCACATCGGTGCGGCCCACCAGGTAATCCAGGCTCACCTGGTAAAAATCTGCAATTCTGATTAACTGCTCAATAGGAATATTGATTTCTCCGCGCTCATAGTCGGAATATGTGCTTTGGTCTACGTTTAGATAGTCCGCCAATTCAATTTGCTTTTTGTCTCTATCTTCCCGCAGATCGCGTATTCTCTGAAATCGCATATCATCACCTCGGAAAAAGATATAATATGGGTAATTCCGATATTGACAAATATGGGTATAACCCATATAATTGACCATGAGGTGATGACATGCCGCCATATATCAAGCGCGAATCAAAGCGCTGCGGGAACTGCGTACACTTTCGGCAGCACTACATAAAGTGGGGCAAAGACTATTACTTTCCCCTTGAGTACGGACACTGTACCTTCCCCCGGAATAAATCCCGAGAGACCGGGGACACCTGCTCCCACTGGAGCGCGATAGAAGAGGAGAAAATATGACCGCCCGGCGCAAAACTGCGCCGGGCGGTATTTCATCGCTTGTTATTTGTCCAGGTCTTCGGCCACGATTCCGATTGCTTCCAGCTTGGCCTTTGTAATTCTGATCTGATACTCAATTTCCGCTTCCCGATCTGCCGCTGACTTAATCCGTTGAAGCTTAGCATATTCTTCGATTAACGCTGTGGCCTGTTCTTTATCTGTCATATGCATACCCTTCCTTTCCATGCGCACGGCTACATACTTCCTGACAATAGTATACACCAGGAGCCTGCAAAATTCAACAGCAAATCTGGGCGGGTCTTTCGGCGTTACTCCACCTCAACAGCGGGCACAACCTTCGCGCACCGGGGGCAGAGGGTAGGATGCTGCGCGTTCTGGCCCACGGTGGGCAGGACCTTCCAGCAGCGCTCGCACTTCTGACCCTGGGCGGGCTCCACGTCCACTTTCAGGACGTTCATATCGCTCTTTTGGACCTCCGCCTGGGAGACGATGAGGGTATCGGCCAGGGTATCTGCGTCCATCCCGTCCAGAGCGGTCTCGAACGTGGGCACGGTGAGGACGATCTTCGCCTCCAGGCTCTTGCCGATCTTCTTCTCGTTCCGGGCGGTCTCCAGGGCCTGGTTGACCACATCCCGCAGCTTGATGACCTTGTTCCACCGCTCCATAGCCGCCTCGTCCAGGGCGTACTGGGCAAAGGGCTTGTTCATCTCATTGAGGAGCACATTCCGGCCGTCGTCGCCCTCTCTATGAGGCATCGCCAGCCAAATCTCGTCGCAGGTGAAGGCCAGGATGGGGGCGAAGAGCTTGGTCATGGTGTCCAGGATAAGCCACAGTGCGGTCTGGGCGGAGCGGCGGAGGGTGCCGTCCTTCTCCTCGCAGTAGAGCCGGTCCTTGATGATATCCAGGTAGAAGGAGGACATCTCCACCACACAGAAGTCGTTGATGGCGTGGCTCACCACATGGAACTCGTAATTGTCGTAGGCGGCGAAGCACTTCTCGATGAGGCCGTTCAGCTTGGTGACGGCCCAGCGGTCCAGCTCCACCATCTCCTCCGGCTTGACCAGGCTGTTGGGGTCGAAGCCGACCAGGTTGTCCAGGCAGAACTTGGCGGTATTGCGGAACTTCAGGTAGTTCTGAGAGAGCTGCTTAAAGATGGCGTCGGAGCAGCGCACGTCCACGTGGTAGTCGGCGGAGCCGGCCCACAGGCGGATGAGGTCCGCGCCGTACTTCTTAAAAATTTCCGCCGGGTCCACGCCGTTGCCCAGGCTCTTGTGCATCGCCTTACCCTCGCCGTCCACCGTCCAGCCGTGGGTGACGCACTCCTTGAAGGGCGCCCCCTTGCCCAGGGCGCCCACGGCGGTGAGCAGGCTGGACTGGAACCAGCCCCGGTACTGGTCCAGACCCTCCATATAGACGGTGGCGGGCCAGAAGCCCTGGTCCTTCTGCATGGAGGCGAAGTGGGTGGAGCCGGAGTCGAACCAGCCGTCCAGGGTGTCCTCC
>JAAWEX010000008.1 GCA_022794495.1 Lawsonibacter sp.
TCACTTGGATATTGACGCATTTCCCCCAACTCCCGCTTGTTTTTCTCTATTATCTGCCTCCCACCTCCTTTTGTCAAAAGATTTTAAACAGGCTCTCAGGAGTGCGGCTGGTGCGAATAGGACAGACGTCCCGCCGGGCCATCCGGCGGGACATTTTTTCTCTCTCGACGCGTTTCCCCAAAAAAGTGGACAGGCTCCCGCTATACTGGAATAAATTGGAAGGGAGAGATGAGACCATGGGGGACTGGCACAGCAAGAGCGTGTCTCAGGCAATGGGGGAGCTGGAGGCGAGCCGGCAGGGTCTGAGCCAGCGGGAGGCAGCCCGGCGGCTGGAAAAGTACGGCCCAAACCAGCTGGCCCAGCCTCAGCCGCCCAGCCTTCTCATCCGCATTCTCGGCCAGCTGAAGGACCCTATGATCCTGGTCCTCCTGGCGGCGGCGGGCCTCTCCCTGCTGGCCAGCGGCGGTGAGGACTGGCTGGACGGGGCCATCATCCTGGTTATTGTGGTGGTCAACGGGGTGATCTCCATCACCCAGGAGGACCACGCCCAGCAGGCACTGGAGGAGCTGCGGAGGATGTCCGCCCCCCAGGCCAGCGCCCTGCGGGAGGGCGAGGCCAGACGGGTGTCCGCCGCCTCTCTGGTGCCGGGGGACATCATCCTTTTGGAGGCGGGGGACCTGGTCCCCGCCGACGCCCGGATCATCCGCTGCAGCCGCCTCCAGGCCGACGAGTCGGCTATGACGGGGGAGTCGGTGCCGGTGGAGAAGGAGGCCAGAGAGGCCCTCCCCCCGGACACCCCCCTGGGGGACCAGGTGAACATGCTTCTGTCCGGCACCCTCATCACTGCCGGCCGGGGCGCCGCCCTGGTGGTGGCCACCGGCATGGACACCCAGATGGGCCGCATCGCCGGGCTCCTGCTGGACAGCGGCGCCGGCGAGACCCCCCTCCAGAAGCGGATGGGGGAAATCTCCAGATCCCTGTCCTTCCTATGCCTGTCGGTATGCGCCATTATGTTTGGCGTGGGGCTGTTCCAGGGAAAGGGTATCCTGGATATGTTCCTCACCGCCGTCTCTCTGGCGGTGGCCGCCATCCCCGAGGGGCTGCCCGCCATCGTCACCATCGTGCTGGCCCTGGGGGTCCAGCGGCTGGCCGACGGCCACGCCATTGTGAAAAAGCTGCCCGCCGTGGAGACTCTGGGCTGTGCCGGGGTGATCTGCTCTGACAAAACGGGCACGCTCACCCAAAACCGGATGACCGTGCAGCAGGTCTGGCTCACCCCCGGCGCCCGGCGGCGAGAGGCCATGCTGGCGGGAACCCTCTGCTCCGACGCCCGGCTGGCCTGGAAGGCCGGCGCCCCCACCGCCTCCGGCGACCCCACCGAGGGGGCTTTGGTGGTGGCTGCCGCCCAGGACGGGGTGGACCAGAGCCGGGAGCTGGAGCGCCTCCCCCGGACGGCGGACATCCCATTCGATTCCACCCGCAAGCTGATGTCTACCATACACGCCCGGGAGGAGGGAGGGTGGACCCTCTTTGTGAAGGGCGCCCCCGATGTGCTGCTGGGCCGGTGCTCCCACACCCCCAGAGGGCCCATGTCTCAGGGGGACCGGGCCCGGATTCTGGCCGCCAATGAGGATCTGGCCGGGAAGGCCCTGCGGGTGATCGCTGTGGCCCGGAAGGAGCTGGACAGCCTGCCCGGCCGGATGGAGCCGGAGGAGGTGGAGCGGGGACTCACCTTTTTAGGCCTCTTCGGCCTGATGGACCCGCCCCGGCCCGAGGTGAAAGGAGCGGTGGCCAAATGCCACCTGGCGGGCGTGCGGCCGGTGATGATTACCGGCGACCACCGCTCCACCGCCCTGGCCGTGGCCCAGGAGCTGGACATTGCCCGCCCCGGCGACTGGACGGTGACGGGGGCGGAGCTGGACTTTATGCCCCAGGAGCTGCTGGAGCAGGACATTGAAAAGTTCGCCGTTTTCGCCCGGGTGTCGCCGGAGCACAAGATGCGCATCGTTCAGGCTTGGCAGAAGCGGGGGAAGGTGGTGGCTATGACCGGGGACGGGGTGAACGACGCCCCCGCCCTGAAGTCCGCCGACATCGGCTGCGCTATGGGGAAAACAGGCACCGACGTGGCCAAGGGGGCGGCGGACATGATCCTCACCGACGACAACTTCTCTACCATCGTCTCCGCCATCGAGGAGGGCCGGGGCATCTACTCCAACATCCGCAAGGCCATCCACTACCTGCTCTCCTGCAACATCGGGGAAATCTTTACCATCTTTGCCGCCACCCTGCTGGGCTTCGGCCAGATGCCCCTGGCCCCCGTGCAGCTGCTGTGGCTCAACCTGGTCACCGACTCCCTCCCCGCCCTGGCTTTGGGGGTGGAGCCGGTGGAAGAGGGGGTGATGGAACAGCCCCCCCGCGAGGCCTCCGCCGGGCTGTTCGACAGGAGATTTTCCCTCCGCCTGGCCTGGCAGGGCCTGATGGTGGGCGGGCTCACCCTGGCGGCCTACTTTTTGGGACTGAAGTGGCTGGGGAGTCCAGGCTCAGAGGGGGCCGCGGCCAACACCATGGCCTTCGCCACCCTTACCCTGTGCCAGCTGTTCCACGCGTTCAATGTTCGCAGCGAGAACCGCTCCCTTTTTTCTCAGGGGGTGCTCTCTAACCCCGCTATGAACCGGGCATTTCTGGCCGGACTGGCGATGCAGCTGTCCGTGCTGCTTATCCCGCCCCTCCAGGGGGTGTTCTCCGTTGTTCCTATGAACGCCCCCCAGTGGTGCGCCGTCCTTGCCCTGGCTATGTCTCCCATCCCAATCTGCGAGTGGGCCAAGGCCAGCCGCCGGAGAGAGGATATGGCGCCAGCCAGAGAAGAAGCCGCAGCATAAGAACACAGCCCCGCCGGCTAACGCCTGGCGGGGCTGTTTGTTTGGTTGACAGATGACACTGGCTTTGGTAAAATGTTTGTAAGGTGCGCTGGCAAAGCGGCGGCGGTTTGGCTGCACCTCTGCAAAGGAGGTGAACGCCCCATGACTATAACGGTTACATTTCATGTTGGCAAATACACCGTAACAGTTCAAGTCAAGGTAAAATGAAACCGCCACCTTGCGCCAGGTGACGGTTTCCTAGCCTTTGTCGGGGTCACTTCATCCAAATGCGCTTGGGCCAAACCGCCGAAGCTCAGCAGTACCCTGCACACCTTAGATTATACCATAGCGTCCTCCAGGATGTCAAGGTTTCAACGGTGTGGGCGGCCCGTCTTTTGCGGGCCGTTTTTATTTTTTGCGCAGGGATAGGGCTTGCGCACATCTGTCACACCTGCGCGGCGGTTGAAACTCCGGCGGAAATATAGTATAATACCACGACATCCCTTAATAAGGAGGAGACAGTTTTTGGAGTACGCCCGGATTTTAAAGGACCAGAGCGGGGCCCCCTCCGGCTATCGGGAGTGCGGCGGTCAGGTGGCCTGGATGCCCCGGCAGGAGTCCTATCAGAATATTTTCCGCCAGGTCAAGCTGGATTTGAAGACGATGGTGGTTTTGAACCACGACTTTATCAAAGACAGCCAGCGGGTATACCGGACCGGGACGCTGCTGCGGGGAATCAGCCCGGAGGGGTTCCGGGTGTTCAACAAGGTCTACACCGGAAACCACCAGGTGATCTACACCCTGTACGGCGACGCCAAGGTGGCCCATCCGGCATCCTTCGAGGCTCTGGACGACGGGGGCATCCCGCCGGAGGCCCATTTCCACCAGAGCTACGGCCGGGACGAGGAGTTTGTCTACTTCTTCGACGCCTTTACCTCCACCCGCCACGCGGTGCGGCTGCGGTCCTGCAAGGACCCCAAGGCCTTTGTCGTCCTGTCCGACAGCTATGCCAAGGACGACCGCTTTGTCTATTGCTGCGGCGGGAAGCTGAAGGCTGACCCCAAAACCTTTCAGGTCCTCTCAGACGGCTACGCCAGGGACTGCCGCCGCCTGTTCCGCTATGGCGTGGTCCAGGTGGAATAAAATACACCGCTTTTGACACAGAATCAGACTTGCCCCGCCCTTTGATTTGTGGTATGATAAGGGCTGTTCATGATTTTTCATGCAGGAAAGGAAAGACTCTATGAAACATTCTAAACGACTGTGGGCCGCGGCGCTGGCCCTTGTGATGGCCCTGTCCGCCCTCAGCGGCTGCGGGCAGAAGAACCCCGGCTCCTCCGGCAGCTCCGCCTCGGGCTCCGGGAGCGGCGCCCCGACTCAGCCCATGGACCTGTCTCAGGTCACCGACCCCTGGCTGGCCGTCTCCGGAATCGCCGGGGACGAGACGGTAGTCCGGCTGGGGGAGATCGAGATCTCCGCCAGCCACTACCTCTATTGGCTCCAGCGGGTCATCAACGACTATTTGGCCCAGTTCGGCGGGCAGATGACCACCCTGCCCTGGGACACCGAGATGGTTGAGGGCCAGACCTTCGGTCAGTTTATGCAGGACCAGGCCCTGGAGCTGGCCACCCTCCACGCCCTGCTGCGCCAGATGGCCCAGGAGGAGAACCTCACCCCCGACCCCGCTGTCGCCGCCGATGTGGAGAGCCAGTATGTTAATATGATTATGCAGGCGGGGGACAACGAGGAGCGGGTCATCCACGCCCTTTGGGGCAACCTGCTCTCTAAGGAGCTGATTACCTGGATCAGCGAGAACAGCGACCTGTCCAGCCAGCTCCGGGAGCTCTACTTCGGGGAGAACAGCGGCCACTACCCCACCGACGCCGAGGTGAACGCCTATCTGGAGGAGTCCGGCCAGTACCGGGCCAAGCACATCCTGCTGGCCACCATCGACCTGGATACCCGGGAGCCCCTGGATGAGGAGGCCGTCGCCCAGAAAAAGGCCCTGGCTGACGACCTGCTCTCTCAGCTCCGGACGGCCCAGGAGCCCATCGTCCTCTTCGACCAGCTGATGAACGAGTACAGCGAGGACTCCGGCCTGGCCGCTAACCCCGATGGCTACACCACCAGAAAGGGCAAGATGGTGGCCCCCTTCGAGAACGCCGCCCTGGCCCTGAAAAGCGGGGAGATCAGCGACGTGGTGGAGAGCGACTTCGGCTACCATATTATCCTCCGCCTGCCTATGGATCCCGACGACTTCCGGGCCGAGTGCATCTCCTCCCTTATGAACGACAAGATCGACCAGGAACGGGAGCGGCTGGGCGTAGAGAAAACCGCCGCCATCACCGAGCTGAATGTGGGGGAGTTCTGGGAGAAGGTGACGTCCCTCCAGGCCGCCGTCCAGGCGGAGGCCGCACAGTAAATCAGCCTTAGAGAGCGCCCCTACAGGGGCGCTCTTTTTTGGTATTGACGGCCATCTATAGCCAATGATATGATAAGGACCATGTAAACTTTGGTTGACATGGGCTTTTTTCTGCTCATGTAAACTTTAATTGATAGCAAAATCGCAGGAGAGACGCTACTATGAAAATCGAGCAGAGGCTAAAAGACATCCGTACAGAACAGGGATTTTCCCAGGAGACCTTGGCGGAGCTGGTTAACGTCTCCCGCCAGACCATCTCTAAATGGGAAAACGGGGCCGCCCGCCCCTCCGCCGACAACCTGGCCGCGCTGAGCGAGGTCTTCGGCCTGCCGGCGGACGCATTCCTCAAAGACGATTGGACACCGCCGGAACAGGCGGAGCCAGTGATCGTGGAGGTGCCAGTCCCTGTTCCCGCACCAAAAAACTACCGCCTGTGGGCCCTGCTGGCCGCGGCATTGATTTCGGTGGGCATCGTTATTGCTATTCTCTGTTCTCATGACTGGTCCGAAATTTCTATGTCAGATCATCAGGTGAAGGTTGAGGTGATAGACCCATCAACATTAGAAGAAGGCATTTCATTATTGCCGCCTGAGAATTGACTGGAGAGAGGAGGTGAAATTAATGGTACTGAAACGCTTGGGGACGGCATTGCTGGCCTTTATGCTGATATTCAGCTCTGCCGTAATACCCATTAATACGGTGTCCGCGCTTGGTGACAGCTCCGGTGTGGCGCGCGTTTCCGGGCGCTTAGACCACAGCATTGCCGCAAATACGATTGTGCCCATTGATTCAGAGTTCGTTGCAGCAAAGGGCGATAGGGTAAGCTTCGACTGCACCTATACCCCTAAGTATTCCAGCATGGATTTCGGCTATCTTGATTCCGACTATGCGTTCCACTATTTAAATTGTGTCAATGGAAAAATCTATGCCGCTATCAGTTTCCCGAAAAGCGGCCGGTACACGTTGGCCATCCGCAACAACGAGGACTATGCTGTTACTGTGACGGGAACGGTGCGCTATTGAGTCACCTATTTTATAATTTAGCTAGGAGGGCAATTATGCAAAACTGGAAAAGAATTATTTCTTTAGTAGTTTCTTTGGCAATAATTCTGGCAATCACTCCAACAGCAAGTATTGCCGCAAATACAGAAGCTACGGAACCTGCGTATAATTATGTAGACAATACTGAAATCATCCCACTTACTGAGGACGAGATTAATCAATACAGTCAATTTCAGTTAGCGCTCCCATCTTTAGTATCAGACCATGAGTCAAATATTGAACAAATTTTGTCGCATTGTAAACTTGTATCTGAGCCTAAAGGCATAAATAGTTCAACATATGTCTACAATTCTGATACACTGGTTAATTATCTTCCACACGCATCCGAAATTGCAGAAATTGTAAAACTAGGGGAAAATTTGTTCATTTCATATAAAATAGACGGTGGAAGCGAAGTTATTCTAGAATATTCGGAGACCGCTCTTGTATCTCAAACAATTTATGATCCTGCGGAAGATACAATAATTTTTATATCAGAACAAGAAAATATGAAAATTAAAAGCTTTAGAAACGGAATTTATTATGAACTTCCCGCAGAAACAGAACAAAATATGATAAACTATATTCAAGATAATAATTTTGATGATTTAAAAAGTATCGACGGAATTTCTGTGGATATTGATAAAGATGGTACGGTTTTTGTGTCTCCTAATAAAGCGGGATCATACAAAGAATTAGACTATTTAAGCATTTTAAAGTCAGACCAACCTCCCTATACAAATCGGCTTTTTGATAATGGGTCTGTGTATTGTTCAACACTTGGAGAGAATCTAAAATACAAAATTACCGAAACGAGAAATTCCTACATTCAAAAGAAATTGGACTGTAAATCTTGGGCAGCCGGCACTGCAATAACGCTAATAAGCCTTTATATAAGTACACCCCTTACCCTCATTGAAAAAGTCTTAGCCGCTCTGAGTGTTACAATTATCATACAAGGCGGAGTGGAAGTAATTAATGAGGGAGCAATAATAGCTAATAATGGAGTTTATACTTACACAGGAAAAAGAGATGGCTATTTGTACGATCCAACAAAATACAATACCTATGTATATGTCTTTCAATCCTCTTCTTCTAACGGTGAATTTAACGGTGGGTACCTTAATGGAGAATTTAGATTCATAGATTTTTTGAAGCCAACTTCTTTTTCTTGGACAAGCGAACAAATAAAAGCTGACATGATTTTCTCGTATAATAAAGACATTCAAGCCTACGGATATTGTTTCAGTTTTCGTCCGTAATTCTTATAATAACAGGAGCGCTCCAACAGGGGCGCTCCTGCTGTTTTAAAAAAGGTCGCTGTGGGTCCCGGTTCTGGTGAGGTAAAGAATCAGCTCTCCGCCGTTGATCTCGTAGATCAGCAGCCAGTCCGGCGTGATGTGGCACTCCCGGCACCCGGCGTAGTCCCCCAGCAGAGGGTGGTCCTTGTATCTGGCGGGCAGAGGCTGGCCAGCGGCCAGCATTTTGATGGTGTCCGTCAGCAATGTCATGTTAAAGCCCCGCCTATCTGCCAGCTTCACATCCCGCTGAAACCTTGAAGTGGGCTTTACTGTATATATCATCCCAAAAGCTCCTTCATCATCTGGTCAACATCGGTGTAGCTCTTCCCCAAGCTTGGGTCCGCCTTCATCTGCCGGACTTCTTCCATCGCCTTCCGGGTCTCCTCGTTGGGTATCTCCGCTCCGATCTCGAAGGGGATGCGGTACTCCCGCACCGCTTTCTTCGCGAATACGCAGAAGGCGGTGGTCATGCTCATCCCCATGTCCGCGCAGAAGGCCTCGAACTGCCGCTTCAGCTCTGCGTCCATCCGAATATTTACGCTGGTCTGTGCCATGCTTATCGCCCCTTTCTATATTATGATATACATTGTATATAATTATTAACACAATGTCAACCTATCTTCTAAAAGATAGAGCGCCCCAGACGGGGCGCTCCTGTTATTTTTAGGAGAAATATTACGCTTTGGAATGATTATCGTTCCTCGCGGAAGTAGTTCAGGCCCAGGGCGGCGGGCTGTCCTGAGCCCTCCCGCTTGCGGACGGAGGAGGCGATGAGGACGATGGCGGTAATCAGGAAGGGCAGGGCCTTGAACAGCTGGGCGGGAATGGCGTTGAGCCAGCCCAGGCCCCCGGGGAAGGCCCCGGCCAGGGCTCCGGCGTAAATTTGCAGGGTGTTGAAGAAGCCGAAAACCAGAGTACCCAGAATGGCCAGCACCGGGTTCCAGTTGGCAAAGATGACCAGGGCGATGGCAATCCAGCCAAAGCCGTTGATCCAGCAGTTGGAGCCCTCGAAGGAGCCGCTCATGTTCAGCGCCATGTAGAAGCCCCCCAGGCCCATGATGCCTGAGCCGGCGATGATGTGTACATACTTGTACAGCAGGATATTCACCCCCACCGAGTCGGCGGCGCCGGGGTTCTCCCCCACCGCCCGCAGGCGCAGGCCGGGCTTGGTGAAGCCGAGATACCACCAGGCGAAAACAGCGATGGCGATTCCCAGATAGACCAGCATATTTTGGGAGAAGAGCACCTTGCCCAGGACGGGGAGTCTGGACAGCAGGGGGAGATCCGCCGGAGCAAAGCCGTCCGTCAGGGCGGGGGCCCCGGATATGGCGGGCCAGCGCTCCCCCAGGCCCTTGCCGATAAAGAAGTACAGACCCAGGCCGAAGGTGGTGATGGTCAGGCCGGTAACGTTCTGGTTGGCCTGGAAGGAGACAGTGAGCACCGCAAAGAGCAGGCCGCACAGCCCCGCCGCCAGAAAGGATGCCAGCAGACCGGCCAGCAGGCTGTTCGTCAGGCACCCGGCCAGGTAGCCGAATATGGCCCCCACCGCCATGGTGCCCTCCACCCCCAGATTCAGGCTGCCCGACTTCTCGATTACAATCTCTCCCACGGTGCCGTAGAGCAGAGGGGTATTCACAAGCACGATATTAAACAGAAACAGGGTTAGTACATTGATCGGGTCGTTCATCTGACCGCCTCCTTTCCGGCCCGGCGGACCAGCTTAAATCGGGTGAAGAAGTCCGCCGCCAGCACCACGAAGAGGATGATGCCCTGGAGCAGGCTGGCGAAGTTAGCGTCGATGGCGGGGTAGGTGGTGCTGGCCGCCTGACAGCCAAAGCGGAGAACGGTAATCAGCAGGGCCGTGAGCACAATGCCCGCCGTGTTCAGCTTGGCCAGCCAGGCCACCACAATGCCTGTCCAGCCCACGTCGTTGGTGGGGGTGGCGGACATCACTCCGGCGGTGGAGACATGGAAGGCTCCCGCCAGGCCAATGAGGGCAGCGGACAGGAAAATGGTGCGGATGACGATTTTCCCCACCTTCATCCCGGCATAGCGGGCGGTGCTGGGGCTGTCTCCCACCACGGCGATCTCGTAGCCCCGCTTGGTGTGGTTGAGGTAGATGTATAGGACAACGCAGATGGCCGCCGCCGCCACCAGGGACAGATTTAGGTTAAAGGGCCCGACGGGGATGGTGAGCATCTGGGCGCTGTCCGGGAAACGGGCGAACCGGGGCCGGGCGGACTCCGGGTCCAGGAAGAAGTTCCAGACGCCCTTGGTCTCGGCAAAAAATTGGAGGAAATACAGGGCCACGTAGTTCAGCATGAGGGTAAGCAGGGTCTCGTTGGCGTTCCATTTTACCTTCAGCGCCGCCACGAACACCCCGTACAGGCCGCCCCCCAGGGCCCCGCACAGCGCCATAACCAGCAGCATGGCGGGCCGGGGCAGGCTCTCCCCCAGCTTCATGGCGGCAACGCCCGCCCAGAAGGTCCCCATGATGAACTGCCCCTCGCCGCCGATGTTCCAAAACCGCATCCGAAAGGCCAGGGCCAGGGCCATCGACGTGATGAGCAGGGGTACGAACAGGCGCACGAAATTTTCTACCGTCCGCCAGGGATAGCGGCTGCCGGGGATGCCTATGGTGAGCATCTGCCTGTAAAAGGTAACCGGCTCCACCCCCTGGGCCGCCAGCAGCAGCGCACCGATGACCAGCGCCAGGACCACCGCCGCCGCATAGGCCAGGACCTGACGGCCCGGTCCGGCGTGTTCCCGCTTTACCACATGGAAAAGGGGCTGACGGTTTTTCATTCCTCCACCTCCCCGGCTTTCTCAATCCGGCTGTCCCTGGCGATGCCGGCGGGCTTGTCCTCATACCTGTTGGTAAGGTCCAGCGCGCCGGTCATCATGAGGCCCAGCTCCTCCTTGGTGGTCTTATGGGCATGGACCACCCCCATTACCTTCCCGTGGCACAGCACCATAATCTTGTCACACAGGTCTATCATCACGTCCAGGTCCTCCCCCACAAAGAGGATGCCCACGCCCTCCTTCTTCTGGCGGTTCAGGATATCGTAGATGGCGTAGGAGGAGTTGATGTCCAGCCCCCGGACGGGGTAGGCAGTGACAATGACGTTGGGTCCGGCCTTAATCTCCCGGCCCAGCAGCACCTTCTGCACATTTCCCCCCGACAGCCGGCGCACCGGCGTCTCGGTGGAAGGGGTGACAATCTCCAGGTCCTGGATCACCTGTCTGGCCTCCTTTCGGCCAGTCTTCCGGTCTACAAAGGGGCCCTTTGCCAGGTCGTATTTCTTCAAAAGCATGTTGTCCGTGATGGACATGGAGGGGGCCAGGCCCATGCCCAGCCGGTCCTCCGGGATGAAGGACATGGAGATCCCCTTCTCCAGAATGGCCTTGGGAGGCAGGCCCACGATGTTGTCCCCCTTGTGGATCATCATGCCGCTCTCGATGGGCCGCAGGCCGGCGATGGCCTCGCACAGCTCCTTCTGACCGCAGCCGGCGATGCCGGCCACCCCCAGAATTTCGCCCCCCCGGATGTAGAAGCTCACCTTGTCGATGGCCGTCGCGCCCTCGTCGCCGCGGATGGTCAGATCCCGGATCTCCAGCAGGGGACGGGTCTTCTCCACCACCGGCCGGTCAATGTTCAGCTCCACCTTCCGGCCCACCATATACTCGGTGAGCGCCTGCTTGCTGGTGGCGGCGGTGTCCACGGTGGTGATGTACTCCCCCTTGCGCAGGATGGCCACCCGGTCGGAGATCTCCATCACCTCATTGAGCTTGTGGGTGATGATGATGATGGCGTGGCCCTCCTCCTTCATGCGGCGGAGCACGTCGAAGAGCCTGGCCGTCTCCTGGACGGTGAGCACGGCGGTGGGCTCGTCTAAAATGATAATCTTCGCCCCGTAGTACAGCACCTTGACAATCTCCAGAGTCTGCTTCTCTGACACCGCCATATTGTATACCTTTTTCCGGGGGTCGATCTCAAAGCCGAACCGCTGGGCCATCTCCCGGATGGTCTCATACCGCTCCTTTTTCAGCACCCCGCCGGACTTGTCGTCCCCCAGCCAGATGTTGTCGGCGGCGGAGAAGACGTCCACCAGCTTGAAGTGCTGGTGGACCATGCCGATCCCCAGCCTTTTGGCGTCCTCCGGGGAGTTGATGGCCACCTCCCGGCCGTCTATCAGGATGGAGCCGCTGTCCGGCTTGTAGATGCCGGAGAGCATGTTCATCAGGGTGGTCTTGCCCGAGCCGTTCTCCCCCAGCAGGGCCAGGATTTCCCCCGGCTTTACCTTCAGATCGATGTTCTTGTTGGCCGCTACGCTGCCAAAGCTCTTGCAGATGCCCCGCATCTCAATGGCGTATTCTCCCATTCGATTCCCTCCCTTTTGTAGGGCAAGGGCTCTGCCCTTGCCTTATCAGGGTTCCGCCTCGGTGGAGAGGCAAGGGCAGAGCCCTTGCCCTACATGCGTACCCTCTGCGGATGGGGCGGGCCCCACATAAATAAGTAATCGGGCCGGCCGGGATATCCGGCCGGCCCGGTTCGGGTCTGCGTTGGTTGGGCGGGGAGGGGGTTAGCCCTCAATGACCCCCGCTACGTTGTAGTTCATAGATCCCTTGATGACGCCGTCGTCCACAGAGGGGCCGCCGGCGGGGACGATCTCAGGGGCCATCTCCACCAGGACGCTGTCCTTCAGCTGCTCGCCATTGGACATCAGGGGGGCGTCGGTCTTAATAATCTCCACCTTGCCGTCGGTGATGTTATAGCTCAGCTTCACGCCGGAAAATACATCCCACTCGCCGGAGACGATCAGGTCGCGGACGGCGTCTATGACGGCCTGGGTGTCAGGGGCGGCAGTTCTCTCGTTCAGGGGGGAGACGTCCACGAAGCCCTCGGCCAGGCCGGCGTAGTAGGCGGGGCCGCCCATCTTCTCCACAAACTTGGAGGCGTCGCCCTCGCAGGCCAGGGCGGCCTCCAGAGCGGCCTGATAGTACACATTCCAGTGCCAGATGGCGGAGGTCAGGTGGGCGCTGGGGGCCTGGTCGGTCATGTCGGAGTTGTAGCCGCAGCCGAATCTGCCATTCTCCTGGGCCACCATCTGGGGCTGGGCGGAGTCGCAGTGCTGAGAGATGACGCCGCACTGATAGGTGTTAAACAGGGCCTGGGCGGCCTGGCGCTCCAGCGCCTCGTCGCCCCAGGCGTTGATCTTGTTCACATAGACCACCGCGTCGGGGTTGGCGGACTGGGCGCCCAGGGCGAAGGCGTTGATGCCGGAGCAGGTCTCGGCGTACTCCCGGTTGTAGGCGGCCACGTAGCCAATGTTGTTGTTGCCCAGCTCCTTGGACTTCATGCCCGCGGCGATGCCGGCCAGATAGCGGGCCTGGTAGATGCGGCCGAAGTAGTTGTTGAAGTTGGTGTCGTTGCTCTTATAGCCGGTGCCGTGGGAGAAGATGACGTCGGGGTACTCGGCGGCCATCTCCTCCATGGGGTTGATATAGCCAAAGGAGATGCCGAAGACGATGTCGGCCCCCTGGTTGACCACGGTGTCGATGGCGGCGGACACGGCGGTGTCGTCGGTGTCAGGCACGCCGTCTACAATGAGCAGCTGGGTGGCGGGGTCCATGCCCAGAGCCTTCATGGCGGTGGTGATGCCGCTGTGGTGCTGGAAGGTGTAGCCGGAGGTGTCGTTCTGGCTGTTGATATAGATGGCGCCCACCTTAAAGTCAGCCAGGTCTCCGCTGCCGGCGGAAGACCCGGACTGGCTGGACGCGCCGGGGCTGCCGGCCGGCGGGTTGTCGGGAGAGGCATTCCCGGCATTATTGCCGCCGCAGGCGGCCAGGGACAGGCTCATAGCCGCAGCCAGAGCCAGTGCAAGAAGCTTCTTCATTCTGTTTCCTCCTTCAAAGTACAGTTCATTTCATTCTTCCTTATATTAAAACCGGACAGGTCCGGTTTTAACCCGCTCACAGGGACGGCCTCCGGGGTCAGTCCGCAAATTCCACGCCTTTTTCCTCGCTCATGGACTTGATCCGGGCCAGGGCCTCCACCCGGATCCCCCTGGCGCGGATACGCCCGCCGCCGGGCTGGAAGGCCTTCTCGATGACCACGCCCGCCCCGGCCAGCCTGGCCCCGGCCTGCTCCACCAAGTGGATAAGCCCCTCCAGCGCCGCACCGTTGGCCAGGAAGTCGTCGATGATGAGGACGGTGTCCTCCGGCCCCAGGTACTGCCGGGAGACCATCACGTCGTAAACCCGGCCGTGGGTGAAGGATTCCACCTTGGTGGAATACACCTGGCCGGCAATGTTTTTGGTCTGGCTCTTTTTGGCAAAGACTACCGGACAATGAAAAGACTGCGCCGTGATACAAGCGATCCCGATGCCCGAGGCCTCGATGGTCAAAATCTTGTTCACGCCGCAGCCCTCAAACCGGCGCAGGAACTCCCGGCCGATCTCCTCAAAAAGCGCAACATCCATCTGGTGGTTCAGAAAACCGTCCACCTTCAGAACGTCGTTCCCCTTTACTATGCCATCCCGCCGGATGCGCTGTTTCAGCAGCTCCATGGCTCTGCACCGCCTTTACGGAAAAATGACCGTGGCCCGATGCTGGATCAGGGCCACGTCGTCTCTAAAGCTGTCGAAAAAAATACAACTCCATTTTACAGGAAATCTCTCCAGCTTGCAATCCCTTTTCCGCCAAATTTTCTACAATCTTTCCCTCCACTTTCTGTCCGATTCGGCAATTATTCCCAGCTGCTCCCCGCGCCCCCATCGCTTTCCCAGGAAATTTTTTGCGGTCGCCTCTGTTCGACTGTCTATTTTCCATTTTATGGTAAACTTAGGATATCTTTTACATAAGAAAGGCGGGACCTCTATGTGGCCACTGCAAAAAAAAGGACTTTTTGAGAGCGGACGGGTGCTTTTCCTGCCCACAGAAGCCATTCAGCCCAACCCATACCAGCCCAGGCGCTCCTTCGCCCCGGCTGAGCTGGAGGAGCTGGCCTGCTCCATCCGAGAGCTGGGACTTCTCCAGCCCCTGACGGTGCGCCGCCGGGAGGGGCACTGGGAGCTGGTGGCCGGAGAGCGCCGGCTCCGGGCCGCCCGGCTGGCCGGGCTGGAGACTGTGCCCTGTCTGTCCGTCCAGACCGACAGCCAGGCCTCCTCCCTGCTGGCCCTGGTGGAGAATCTTCAGCGCCGGGACCTGGACTTCTGGGAGGAGGCTTTGGCCCTGCGGCGGCTGATCGACACCTTCCACGTCTCCCAGGAGGAGGCCGCCCGGCGCATCGGAAAGAGCCAGTCCGCCGTGGCTAACAAGCTGCGGCTGCTGCGGCTCTCTGAGGATGTGCTTACCCTCCTCCGGGACGGGGGCGCCACCGAGCGGCACGCCCGGGCCCTGCTCCGGCTGGAGAACCCGGAGCAGCAGCTGGAGGCCGCCCGGGAGACGGTGACCCACAGTCTCACCGTGGCCCAGACCGAGGCCATGGTGGACGGGATGCTGATGTCCAAGACCGCCACCGTCCGAAAGCGGCCCACCTTTATTATTAAGGACGTGCGGCTGTTTTTGAACACCATCACCCGCAGCCTGGACGTGATGCGCTCCGCCGGGGTCAACGCCCAGTGCGACCGCCAGGACTCCGACGAGGCCATCACCCTCACCATCCATATCCCCCGGCGGGCGGGGTGATGTTTCACGTGAAACCTCGGCGGAGCAAGCTCTATATCCTTCGCTTCCGCGCAAGCGCGAAAGCTCACTCATTCCGCTGCTCCGCCTCTCCAAACTGCAACCGCTTCGCTGGGTTGCAGTTTGGGGCCGCCTGCGGCGGCCTTCATTTAAGGAATTGCTCTCTCCGGCACCGCCCACGGCGGCCTGTCCTTCGCAATTCAGCGGGGCGGCGCGGAGGCCGCCCCCTACCGCTGCTATTCCAGCGCACGCCAGCTTCCGTAGCCCAGCTCCTGAAAGCGCCCGGCCAGCACCTGGATGGGCTTCTTCTCCTCTCCCCAGATGGAGACGTACGCCGTGTCAAACATGTCGTTGGGGTCGAACTCTCGGGAGAGGATACAGCAGGTATTCTCCCTCAGCCAGATGTGGTCCAGCTCGGTGCTGAACCAGGCTTTTTCATAGCCCAGCTGCCTGAGCGGCGCCTCCAGCTTCTGGAGCTGGAGCTGAAAGCCGATGTCCCAGAGCTCCTCCTCGCTGAGGCCCTCGACCGGGTGGATCCTGCAATATTCCTCCGCCTCCGGACAGGGCCCATAGGGCGGGTTGTGCATATGAAAGGCCAGGTCCATCGTCTGGTGGAAGGGGAATTGATCCACCCCGCAGGCCAGAAAGGCCTGGTTGCACAGCAGCTGCCCCAGGCTGTCCGCCGACTTTACCTGTCCGCCGGAATACTCCCGGCTCCAGACCATGTAGGGCGTCCCCTCCTTGGGAAAGCAGTAGGCCAGCTTGTACCCCTCGTCCAGCAGGTTGTAGCTCCCGATGGTCAGGCAGGTCTCCTCCTCTCCGCTCAGGTACAGCCTGCCGCCGTGGTAGAGAAACGCCCGATGATGCAGGTCCAGGCCTCGGGCACCCATGTGGGTGAGGAAGGTCAGATACTCCTCCGGGAGCCGGGGAATCTCCGGCGCGAACTCCACCGCTGTCTCCTCCACCTCCGCCGGGGTGTAAGGGGCAAAATCGTAGTACTGACGCCAGTTGGGATAGGCTTCGTCCATAAAGCGGACAAAGGACGGATACCAGTCTTCCCCTTGATATCGTTCCGGCAGGATCATAACCGAATCCCCCTTTCCTGTTCTATAAGTGTATCATAGGGTCTGCGTGATTGTTTGTCAAGATGTTTCACGTGAAACCTCGGCGGAGCAAGCTCTATATCCTTCGCTTCCGCGCAAGCGCGAAAGCTCACTCATTCCGCTGCGGCGGCTTATTGCTGTGCTCGGCCGGAGGCCGCCCCCTCTATGGCTCCCGAATGGGAGCTTTTTTATTTTTGTGAGAAAACAGTTGAAATCTCTCCCAGCCGTTGTTATAATAGAAAGCTGCACAACCTATTTCATAGTTTTACCACAATTAGGAGGTCTCTCCATGGCTAGAATTATCGCCGTCGTCAACCAAAAGGGAGGCGTGGGCAAGACCACCACCACCGTTAATCTCACCGCCGCCCTCCATGACCTGGGCAAACGGGTGCTGCTGTGCGACTTCGATCCCCAGGCCAACGCCACCTCCGGCATGGGCGTGGACAAAAACACCGCCTCCCCCAACGTCTACGATATGCTTATCAGTGGGGCGGAGCCGGCCAGAGCGGTGGTCTCCACTAAATTCGGCGACGTGCTGCCCTCCAATAAGGCCCTGGCCGGGGCGGGCATTGAGATGATTGATATGGACGGCCGGGAGAAGCTCCTCAAGCGCGCGCTGGACCTCCTTTCAGACCGCTATGACTTCATCCTTATCGACTGCCCCCCTTCCCTGGAGCTGCTCACCGTTAATGCCCTGTGCGCCGCCCACTCCCTGCTGGTGCCGGTGCAGTGCGAGTATTACGCGCTGGAGGGGCTGAGCGACCTGCTGGCTACCGTCCGCCTGGTGAAGCGGAAGCTGAACCCGGTGCTGGCTATGGAGGGCGTGCTGCTGACCATGTTTGACAGCCGGACCAATCTCTCCCTCCAGGTGGCCGAGGAGGTCAAGCGGCACTTCCCGGGACAGGTCTTCGCCACTGTGGTGCCCCGGAATGTCCGGCTGTCGGAGGCCCCCAGCCACGGCAAGCCCATCTCCGCCTATGACCCCTTCTCCCGAGGGGCCGAGGCCTATAAGCTGCTGGCCGAGGAGATGTGCGCTGGGCAGACGTGATGGTTTTTGTGTCCCATTCGGCACGAGCGGCTGGCAAAAAGAACCTGAGCGCCGCTGTCATTGTGCCGCCCTATATTCATAGCAAAGGGGAAAAACGAAGTTTTTTCTTTTGGTTCTTTTCTTTTTTGAAAAAAAGGAAAGAACAAGAACGCACTGTGAGGTAATAAGATGGCAAAACGAAAGACAGAATTGGGGCTGGGCCGGGGGCTGAACGCTCTGCTGGGCGACCCGGAGCTCCCCGCCCAGGGCGAGGGCGCAGTAACCCTGCCCATCTCTCAGGTGGAGCCAGGGCTGAACCAGCCCCGAAAACGGTTTGAGCAGGGGGCGCTGGACGACCTGGCGGATTCCATCCGAGTCCACGGCATTATCCAGCCCCTGACGGTGCGCCGGCTGGCCACCGGCTACTACCAGATCATCGCCGGCGAACGGCGGTGGCGGGCGGCTAAGACCGCCGGACTTCAAGAGGTGCCCGTGGTCATCATCGAGGCCGACGACCGCAAGGTGATGGAGCTGGGGCTTATCGAAAACCTCCAGCGGGAGGACCTGAACCCCGCCGAAGAGGCCCGAGGCTATCAGACCCTTATTGAGGAGTACGGCCTGACTCAGGAGCAGGTTGCCCAGCAGATGGGCAAGAGCCGACCCGCCATCACCAACACCCTGCGGCTGCTGGCCCTGCCCGACGAGGTGATGAAGCTGGTGGAGGAGGGAGTCCTCTCCTCCGGCCACGCCCGGACCATTCTGGGCGCGCCCACCCCCGCCTTGCAGAAGGAGGCCGCCAAAAGGGTGGTGGAGGGTCAGCTCTCCGTCCGGCAGACCGAGGCTTTAATCAAGGCCCTCCAAAAGGAGAAAAAGGACGCCCCAAAGCCTGCGGAGCCCGACCTCTCCCTCTACCTGGGAGAGCTGGAAAAGGACCTGGGCGGCCGGCTGGGGCGGAAGGTGAAGATTGCCCACAGGGGCAAAAAGGGCCGGATCGAGCTGGAGTACTACAACGAGCAGGACCTGGAGACCCTGCTGGCCCTGCTCCAGAGTTTAAAGTCGCCGGGAGGTGGGCAGGATGGATGAGGACCGCGAGGAGCTGCTGAACCAGGAGGCCGCGCCAAAGTCTGCACCAGCCTACACCAGCCGGGGGCAGCAGCGCCGCCGTCAGCGCTCTGTCTTTCAGTATATTACCATCCTCTTTGCCGCCGCACTGGTGCTGCTTCTGTATACCTTTATGATGGAGCGCAGGCAGAGCCAGCAGCAGATTGACGATTTGAAGCAATCCAATTCCGCCGCCCAGACCCTTCAGGGGCTGATTAACGAAAACAGCCAGCTAAAAACTCAGGTCAAATCGCTGGAGGACCAGATCAAGGAGCTGGAGGGCCAGCTGGCCGACGCGGAGGAAGACTATGGGCTGCTGCGGGCCCAGCTCCAGGGCGAGGAGAAATCCACCTTGGCCATGCACTGGTTCTGGCAGATCAACGAGGCCTATGTGCGGGGCAAGACCAAGCTGTGCCGGGAGCTTATTGCCGACATGGAGAACCAAAAATTTCAGAACGATCTGCCCAGGGAGAACGTCACAGGTACCGACCGCTTCTCCCCCTACGACCGCTATATGGAAATCCGGAACAAGGTTATCAAATAAAATGGCCCCCTGACCGGGGGAGCTTGAGGTTTCACGTGAAACATTATAGAGAAGGAGATTGTTAAAATGCTGGACATTCGATTCATTCGGGAGAATCCCGAGGCTGTGAAGGAGAACATTAAGAAGAAATTTCAGGAGGAGAAGCTCCCCCTGGTGGACCAGGTGCTGAAGCTGGACGCCGAGAACCGCTCCGCCATGTCTGAGGCCAACGAGCTCCGGGCCGCCCGAAACACCCTCAGCAAGCAGGTGGGAATGCTCATGGGCCAGGCCAAAAAGGACCCCTCCAAGCTGGCTGAGGCCGAGGAGGCCAAGGCCAAGGTAAAGGCCAACGCCGACCGCCTGGCCGAGCTGGAGCAGAAGGAGGCCCAGCTGGCCGAGGAGATTCGGAAGATGATGCTGGTCATCCCCAACATCATCGACCCCTCCGTCCCCATCGGCCCCGACGACTCCGCCAACGTGGAGGTGGAGCGGTTTGGCGAGCCCAAGGTGCCGGATTTTGAGATCCCCTACCACACCGAAATCATGGAGCGGTTCAACGGAGTAGACATGGACGCCGCCGGCCGGGTCTCCGGCAACGGCTTCTACTATCTGCTGGGCGACGTGGCCCGCCTCCACGAGGCGGTGCTGGCCTACGCCCGGGACTTTATGATCAACAAGGGCTTTACCTTCTGCATCCCCCCCTTTATGATCCACGGCAACGTGGTGGAGGGCGTGATGTCGCAGACCGACATGGAGGCCATGATGTATAAGATCGAGGGGGAGGACCTGTACCTCATCGGCACCAGCGAGCACTCCATGATCGGCAAGTTCATCGACCAGCTGATCCCCGAGGCCTCCCTGCCCCAGACCCTCACCTCCTACTCCCCCTGCTTCCGCAAGGAGAAGGGCTCTCACGGCATCGAGGAGCGGGGCGTCTACCGCATCCATCAGTTTGAGAAACAGGAGATGATTGTGGTTTGTAAACCCGAGGACTCCATGGACTGGTATGAGAAGATGTGGCGGTACTCGGTGGAGCTCTTCCGCTCCCTGGATATCCCCGTCCGGCAGCTGGAGTGCTGCTCCGGCGACCTGGCCGACCTGAAGGTGAAATCCTGCGATATCGAGGCCTGGTCCCCCCGGCAGAAGAAGTACTTTGAGGTCTGCTCCTGCTCCAACCTGGGGGACGCCCAGGCCAGACGCCTGAAAATGCGGGTGAAGGGCGAGAACGGAACCTATCTCCCCCACACCCTGAACAACACCGTGGTCGCACCCCCCCGGATGCTCATCGCCCTGCTGGAAAACAACCTCCAGGCTGACGGCAGCGTCCTGATTCCCAAGGTCCTACAGCCGTATATGGGCGGCCTGGAGACCATAGTTCCCAAGAAGTAAGACAGTACAGCAAAAATATCAGTAAGGAGGCGCAGTATGGGTTTCTTTTCCTATTTCTTTTCCAACGAGGACGAGGACGACGAGGAGGTAACACCGGAGACAGAGGATCAGGAGAGCGAGGAGTACTCCCCCACAGACGAGCTGTTTGACGGGATGCGCCTGGATGTCACCAATAAACAGGGCGAGCCCCTGTTCTCCGGACGGATCGCCTCCCGCACCCACGACACGCTGACTTTGGACCGGCTGCCTGGCGACCTGTCCTTCCCTATTCTCCCCATTAACTCAGAGCTGAACATCAACGGCTTCGATAAAAAATTGCTGCCCATCTGCCTCAGTGCCACCGTGCAGCAATCCTCACGCATTATCCTTGTGCTCAAGGACCTTGCCATAGAGAACCACGCAGAAAACCGCTCCACCTTCCGCCTGCCCTATAACGCCCCGGTGTCACTGTACCGGGCGGACGATGAGCGGCTGAGAAACCCCGAGCCCTGCCGCCTGATTAACGTCAGCACAGGCGGCTGCTGCCTGGAGTCAGAGTACATCCACGTGGAAAATGAGGTAGTGCGGGTCAGTCTGGAGCTGACCGAGTACGCCCCCCTGACCTATCTGGGCCAGATCACCCGGGGCGAGGAGCGCACCCCGGGCATTTTCCGGTACGGCATCCTCTTTGCTCAGCTGACCGAGCAGGAGATTTCCCTGCTGAACCGAACCATGTTCAATCTGCAGGTGAGCATCAAGGGGACCCACCAGCGCACTGAATAGCCAGCCCCCGCCACCAAAGATAACGGAGGAGCAGAATGAAAAAATTCATCGAGGAATTTAAGCAGTTTATTGCCCGGGGCAGCGTGATGGATATGGCGGTGGGCGTTATCATCGGCGGCGCCTTTAACGCCATCACCACCTCGCTGATTAACGACATCATCATGCCTGTCCTGGGTATTTTCACCGGAAGCATCAGCTTTGCAGAGCAGTCCGTCACCATTCAGGGCGCGGTTATCACCTATGGAAACTTCATTCAGGCCGTTCTCAACTTTCTGATTATGGCTTTTGTGGTGTTCTGCCTGGTCAAAACCATGAACCGCCTCCACCGCAAAAGGAAGGAGGCGCCCGCTGAGCCGCCCACACCCCCTGCGCCCTCTAACGAGGAGAAGCTGCTGATGGAGATCCGGGACCTGCTGAAGGAGAAACAATAAATGCCTGATGAAAAGCGCGCCACTGAGCCCAAAGAGGAAAAGGGCTTTACCCCCGCCTCACCTGTCAAACGGACGCTGGCCTGGACCGGACTGGCCTACGCCCTGATCCTGCTGGCCCTGACCACCTACTTTTTCTTCACCGCCAAAGGTCTGGGCAACCTGGGTCCCCTGCTCGCCGTACCCGGCCTGATCGGCCTGGGCGCGACAGCCCTGGTGTCCTGGAAAACCACCGGAAAGCCGGGAAAACGGCCCTCCATCGCCCTGGCGGTCCTCTGCTGGCTGCTGGCCCTGGCTACCCTGCCTGTCGGGATTGCCGGGCTGCTGTCCAACTTCGGGGGGTAAGCTATGGAAGAGATTATTTCCGCTGGACTGAAGGAGCTGGGGCTGACCGGCCGCGTCCCGGCGGACGCCCCCGCCCAGCTGGCCCAATACGGGCGGATGCTCCTGGAAAAAAACCAGGTGATGAACCTCACCGCCATCCGGGAGCCGGAGGGCGTGGCCCGTCTGCACTTTTTGGACTGCGCCGCCCTGCTGAACTTCTGCGATTTCGAGGGGAAAAGCCTCATCGACGTGGGCACCGGGGCGGGCTTTCCCGGCATGGTGCTGAAAATTCTGGTACCCTCTCTGAAAATCAATCTGCTGGATTCCCTGAGCAAGCGGCTGGAATGGCTTACAGAGGTCTATGAGGACCTGGATGGCGTGGACAGCATCACCACCTTCCACGGTCGGGCGGAGGAGTGGGGCCACAAAGGCTATCGGGAGTGCTTCGACTTCGCCACCGCCCGGGCGGTGGCCGACCTGCGGGTGCTGTGTGAGCTGTGCCTGCCCTTTGTAAAGGTGGGGGGCAAGTTTCTGGCCATGAAGTCCACCGGAAGCGATCAGGAGCTGGCCGAGGCAGACCACGCTGTCAAGGTGCTGGGGGGGAGAGTCACCGAAATTCATGACTACGCCATCCCTGGGACAGACATTACCCACCGCCTCATCGTCATGGAAAAAACGGCCCCCACCCCGAAGGGCTACCCCAGGAAATGGACCAGGATTCAAAAAAATCCTCTTTAGAGGCCGGATTTCTCGCAAATGCTGTGGATTTGTAAATTTTTTCTAAAGTTTACGGGAAAAACTGTTGACAGATCATAGGTTTCTGCTATATTATTTCTTTGCGGCGAGGAGGTCGTAGCCATGGGTACCGTGATTGCGGTCACATCGGGAAAGGGAGGCACTGGAAAAACCTCTGTCACCGGCGGCGTGGCCGCCTGGCTGGCCCTTATGGGGCGGAGCGTGCTGTGTATCGACATGGATATCGGCTTGCGCAACCTGGATATTTCCCTGGGGCTGAATGACCGGGCGCTGATGGACTTCTCCGACGTGGCCCTGGGCCGCTGTCCTCTGGCCCGGGCGGCGGTGGACCACCCCACCTTGAAGGGTCTGGCCCTGCTTACCGCCCCCATGTCCCTGCCCGCCAGCCTCACCCCGGATAAGGTCCGCGCGATGCTGGACACCGCCCGCACCATGTATGACTATGTCCTGATCGACTCCCCCGCCGGCCTGGGCGCCGGCTTCCGGCTGGCCACCTGCGGGGCTGACCGGGTCCTGGTGGTCTCTACCAACGACGCCTCTTCCCTGCGGGACGCCCAGCGGACCGTGGCCGAGCTGGGGCACATCCGCCAGGTCCACCTGATTATGAACCGTATTCAGGTCAAGCTGCTGCGCAAGCTGCGCGCTACCATTGACGACGCCATGAACACAGCCGGCCTGCCGCTGGTGGGCGTGATTCCAGAGGACCCGCAGGTGATTCTCTGCGCCAATCTGGGCCAGCCCCTCACCACCAGAGGACAGCGGGGGGCCGCCCTGGCCTGCCGGAATATTGCCCTGCGGCTGGAGGGCGACCACATACCGATTATGCGTATCCGTTAGGGGCGCGCGTACATATAAGGAGGTATTGATGCCATGAACATCGCCATAATGAGCCACACCAAAAAGCAGGAGCTGATGATGCAGTTCTGTACCGCCTACTGCGGCGTCTTGTCCAAGCACTCCATCTGCGGCACCAACGCCACCGGACGGATGGTGGCCGAGGCTACCGGTCTGCCTGTTCAGCTCTTCCTGTCCCACGAGCACGGGGGCATTGAGCAGATCGGCCAGCGCATCATCTACAACGAGATCGACCTGGTGCTCTTCTTCAACTCCCCCCAGGATAACGAGATGGACAAGGACGTCCTCTATATTACCCGCCTGTGCGACCAGCACTCCGTCCCCGTGGCCACCAACGTGGCTACCGCCGAGCTGCTTGTCCACGGCCTGGCCAGGGGCGACCTGGACTGGCGGGAGGGCATGAACCCCAACCGCATCCCCTTTGCCCTGTAAACCCGGCCTTAACGTGCGCGCTCTCGTCCCCGCGCCGGGATGAGGGCGCATGTTTTTGTAACCCAGTTTGTGAAAGAGAGGAATTTATTTATGGCAAATGTACGGCCACACACCCTGTCCGGCTTTATGGAGCTGCTGCCCAAGCAGCAGGTCCTCTTCAACCGGATCATGAACACCCTGCAGGAGACCTATGAGCTCTACGGCTTCACTCCCCTGGACACCCCCCTCATCGAGGCCAGCGAGGTGCTGCTGGCCAAGGGCGGCGGCGAGACGGAGAAGCAAATCTACCGCTTTACCAAGGGGGACAGCGACCTGTCCCTCCGCTTCGACCTCACCGTACCTCTGGCCAAATATGTGGCCCTGAACTATGGGCAGCTCACCTTCCCCTTCCGCCGGTATCAGATCGGCAAGGTCTACCGGGGGGAGCGCTCCCAGCGGGGCCGCTTCCGGGAGTTCTATCAGGCGGACATCGACATCATCGGCGACGGAACGCTGGATATCGCCAACGAGGCGGAAATCCCCTCCATCATCTACCGGGCCTTCACCGCTCTGGGGCTGAAGCGCTTTTGCATCTGCGTCAACAACCGGAAGCTCCTCAACGGCTTCTACGCCATGCTGGGCCTCACCGAAAAGGCGGGGGAGATTATGCGCACGGTGGACAAGCTGGACAAGATCGGCGCCGAGAAGGTTCAGGCCATCCTCACCGATGACCTGGGGATAGCTCAGGAAAAGACCCTGGAAATTCTGGACTTCATCTCCATCAACGGCAGCAATCAGGAGGTCCTCTCCGCCCTGGAGGGCTACCGGGGCAGAGACGAGACCTTCGACCAGGGCCTGGATGAGCTGGGGGCTGTGGTGAAAAATCTGGCCGCCTTCGGCGTGCCTGAGAGCCATTTCGCCGTGGACCTGGCCATCGCCCGGGGGCTGGACTACTACACCGGCACCGTCTATGAGACCACCATGCTGGACCACCCGGAGATCGGCTCCATCTGTTCCGGGGGCCGTTACGATAACTTAGCGGAATATTATACCGATAAACAACTTCCCGGTGTGGGAATTTCCATCGGATTGACCCGGCTGTTCTTCGTCCTGGAGGACCAGGGCTACCTGAACGAGAACCTGACCACCGCCCCCGCCGACGTGCTCATCCTCCCCATGACCGACGACCTGGGCCCGGCCATCGAGCTTGCTACCTACCTCCGCTCCTGGAGGCTCCAGGCCCAGGTCTATACCGAGCAGAAGAAATTTAAACAGAAAATGGCCTACGCAAACAAATTGGGCTTCCAGTATGTGGCTATCCTAGGGGAGGACGAGATTAAGCAGGGGAAAATTTCCTTGAAGGATATGGACTCCGGCGAACAGCTCCTCCTTACCAAAGAGGAAGTTAAGAGTGAAATTTTTATCCACACCGATTTGAAGAGCGGCGAAAAGCCCATCCGGGAAGTGTAAGGAGGCCACTCTATGGAGACGTTGGACACCCTCTACCCCGCCTTCTGTCTGGCAGACTGCCAGAGAATAGACCTCATGGCCGCTAACAGCCCCTACCCTGTCCCCATGCATAAGGTGACCCTCCAGTCCGGCCAGCAGGGATTCCGGGAGGTCATGGAGCTGTTGGAGGGCCGAAGCTACCGTCGCTCCGCTCTGCGCCGGATATCAGACAGGCTCCTAAAGGGCCACACCTGGCGGGAGGGGGATTTCCGTTGGGACATCAACCTCCACTGGAAGGACGGGAGAAGCCTCCTGCTGCGAAACTTCTTCGGTCGATTATATTGGCACGGCGGCGGGGTCTGGCATCCGGTGAGCACCAACGATCAAAAGGCGTTCCTCCGGCAGACGCTGGATCTGATTCTCAGGCTGGAGGGTGAATCCAGAGCGGATTGATCCCAAATTGTTGTTTATTTCATGTATAACTCCATTGCAGCGCGCCTAGCAGCCGTGCCTTAGCTGTAGGGCGGGACGACCCCGGCCCGCCGTCTCCCTATCAACAGGGCGCGCCCGGTGGCCGCGCCCTGCACATCTGGAGGTATTATGAAAAAGAGGCTGTGGGTTTTCCTGACAGTCGCCGGCGTGCTGGCTGTGTTCTGCCTGGGCTTCTTCCTGGGCTATTTAACGCAAGAGCTGACCTACGACCAGATTGCAAACTACCATGCCAAAATCCCCGCCGTGTATGTGGACCTCGGCGCAGGAACGCCAGCCCGTGCCGGGGCGGGCGGTCCTGAACGCCCTTCGGGGACAAACATATACCCGCCCCCTCCCCTTTGTCCGCCCGGCGGCGGGCGGCGTGGCCCTCCGGGAGGTCAGCGGCTGCTCCTCGCGGTGTATCGCCTACTGGGACGGAAAACATCTGTGGCTGCCCGGAGAGAAGGATGGTCAGTGGCAGGGCTGCCGCCCCTCCAATCCGGACAAGCTGAGCGAAACACTAAACTCTATACAAAATAAGTAATATTTAAAGATAATAATACAAATAGGAGTTGATTTTCATGGGTGAGACAAGCACCTACTACCGTACCCACACCTGCGGCGAGCTGCGCATGGAGCAGGTGGGGCAGACAGTCACGCTGGCCGGCTGGATGGAGAATCTCCGGGAGGTGGGCCAGAATCTGGCCTTCCTGGTTCTCCGGGACTTCTACGGCACCACCCAGATCGTGCTGGAGACCGAGGAGACCGTTCAGGCCGCCAAGGAGCTGAACAAGGAGACGGTGATCGCCGTCACTGGGGCCGTCCGGGAACGGGACAGCAAAAATCCCAAGCTACCCACAGGCGACATTGAGGTGGTCCCCGCCAAGATCGAGGTACTGGGCCGCTGCCGCTACAACGAGCTGCCCTTCCCCATCACCCGCTCGCGGGAAGCCGACGAGTCCGCCCGGCTGAAGTACCGCTACCTGGACCTGCGCAACCCGGAGGTAAAGGAGAATATCGTACTGCGGTGCCAGGTGGTGTCCGCCCTGCGCGCCGCTATGGCCGGCCACGGCTTTTTGGAGATCACCACCCCGATTTTGACCGCCTCCTCCCCCGAGGGGGCCCGAGATTACCTGGTGCCCTCCCGGAAGCACCCCGGCAAGTTCTACGCCCTGCCTCAGGCTCCCCAGCAGTTCAAGCAGCTGCTTATGGCCTCTGGCTTTGACAAGTATTTCCAAATTGCCCCCTGCTTCCGGGATGAGGACGCCCGTGGGGACCGCTCCCCCGGCGAGTTCTACCAGCTGGATATGGAGATGGCCTTCGCCAGTCAGGAGGATGTCTTCGCTGTGCTGGAGGACGTGCTGCCCCCCATCTTCGCCAAATACGGGAAGTATAATACCGCCTCAAAAGCGCCGTTTGTACGCATCCCCTATCTGGAGGCCATGGAAAAATACGGCACCGACAAGCCCGACCTGCGCATTGACCTGACGATAAAAGACCTCACCCAGCTGCTGTCCGGCTGCGGCTTCCCCGCCTTTGAAAATCAGACCGTAAAGGCGGTGGTGGTGTCCGGCTTCCAGGGGACTCGGAAGCAAATTGACAAGTTGTGCGCCGATGTGGAGGTTCAGACGGGAAACAAGGCCTACTGGTTCCGCTATGACGAGAATGGGGAAATCGTAGGCGGCATCGCTAAGTTTATCCAGCCCATCAAGGACCTGGTAGTGGAGGCCCTGACCCTCACCCCCGGCTGTCTGGTGGGGCTGTCCGCTGGAACGCTGATGGCGGCGCAAAAAACCGCCGGGGTATTCATCAAGAC